>BQJS01000072.1 GCA_021604825.1 Phycisphaerae bacterium
GAAGCGAGCTGTATCGATTCAATCCGGGCCATGCCCGTCGTAAGCGTTCCCGTCTTGTCGAAGAGCACGCTTCGCACGCGGGCGAGATTCTCAAACGCTTCGACGCTGCGAATCACAATCCCCGACTTCGCCGCCCGACCCATCGCCACCCAGATCGCCATCGGTGTGGCCACACCCAACGCGCACGGACAAGCGATTAAGAGAACCGCAAGCGATCGCATGATCCCCGACTGCCATCCCCACTGATTCGTTGACCACACGAACGTCGCCATGGCAAGCAGCACAACGGCTGGCACAAAGATTGATGCGACCCGATCGGCGATTCGCTGATGGCGCCCCCGACCACGGCGAGCTTCGGCCAATGCATCGACGATCTGTTGGAGCGCCGAACCGTCTGCAATTGCACCAACGCGCACCTGAAGCGTACCATCGCCGTTGAGCGAGCCCGCGTACGCGACATCGCCGATTTGCTTGGTGGCTGGATCGCTTTCACCGGTGATGATCTGCTCGTCGATGACCGATTGCCCGTCGATGATTTCGCCATCGGCTGGACAGCGCATGCCCGGGCGTACGATGACAACGTCATCAACTTTAAGTTCGGCCGTCGGCGTCTCGATAACTTCACCATCGCGAAGAAGCGACGCAATCTTGGGCACGAGTTTCTCAAGCGATCGCAGCGCTTCGCCCGCCGACAATCGCGCCCGGGCCTCCATCGATCGCCCGATGGTGACCAACAGCAAAATCATGCACACCGTATCGAAGTAGACGCTCCCGGTTTCGCGAATCACCGACACATACGAATACACAAAAGCCGCAAGCACGCCAATCGCGAGAAGGACGTCGGTGTTGATTTGGCGATAGCGAAGAGCCACCGCACCACTCTGAGCGATCGGCCAACCAAGGATGGCCACCACCACCGCACAAAATAGCATCGACAGGTAACGAAAGATGGTCACGCCAGCCGTCGCAACTTCCGACTCCGCGGCACCGGTTGGATTGAATACTTCCTGACCGTACAACACCCAGTTGAAGACCATCACATTCATCGACAGGAAAATCGCCACGCCGATGAGGGTCAACTGCCAGGTGGCTTCGCCCTCATCCCCCTTTTCGCTGGTGACGCGGTGGGCCAACCGGCAGCCGAAGCAACAATACACTTGGCGATCTTTTGCGGCGCTGGCCCGCACTCCGGGCACGGGCAGATTGCAATAGACGCATTCCGCCAAGGGTTGGGAATTGGTAATGGAGGAGGAACTGCCGACGACCGACGGGGTCATTAGAAATAGTTCTTTGCCGATGGGATGCCGTACTTAATCAGATACCAAACCAGACCGACCCAAAATCCAATCCAGATGACACGGATGAACCAAGGTATGCGGTGCGTGGTGTAGTTATGGAAGCCCCGCTCAGTTTTCGGTTCGGACCTGGGTTGTGTTGAATCCATGATTGGACCTCGTTACAGCATTTAGTCGCACGACGAACAAGCAGCGCGTTTGTACCTTGTCATCGGAAAATGATCCCTAGTACGTCCAGGGTTTGCCGTCGCGTTCGTCGAGTTCTTGCTCACGCCTGAGCATATCGAATTTGGGTTTCTCAATGTCGCGGAACATTCCGTTCGTCGTAGCCCACGCAAGCATACAGAGCATGCCCATAAACACGATGAAGTAGTTCAGCACCGGCACTAGCATAAACGTGCCCTCACTCGTCGCACCATTCGCAACAGCTATGAATTCGTAGAGCTTGATTCCGAAACCCACGGCGGCTGGAAACAGAAACACAACAACGAACGCGATCAAGGTGATTTTTTGCGCCCGCGATGTCTTGGGTTTAGAAAACACAACTCATCCTTTCGGAAGAAACTGCCCTTGCGTACAGCAACCGATCGGGAACGCTTGTGCGCCCCGATCTACTTGACGCCGCTCATATCGACCGGCTTGACGTCACCAGCCCCTTCAGGCCCCTCGCCGAGATAATAGGGGTATTCATCAACCCAACATCCCAGCCACTGCACATATGCAATGATAGCCATGCCGTCGCGATTCGGGTAACCGTTTTCGTCAAAGAACCACGGATACTCGGGCATCACCGATGAAGGCACCACGTTGACTGGCTTGTAGAAGTGGGCAATGTGCCAATCATTGGAGCGTCTACCGGCTTCGCGCGAGAGATCAGGCCCGACCCGCCGAGTCCCGAACAATACCGGTCGCTGCAACTCGTTGTTGTATTCGCGGGCGTGGGCGACAGGCCCCCATCGGGACGATTCCATCGATACTGGACGGACGAATTGGCTATGACAGTGCCAACAGGCCTCGCCAATGTAGATGCGATGTCCCCGACGAAGTGCTGCTTCAAAACTCTCGGCACCACAATCGCCATAGTATTCTTTGAATTGCGCCGGAAACTTTTCAGCCAACTCGACGAACTCGGGCACGATACCATGCTTCTCGATCATATCGCTGACTGATTCTTCAGGAATGCCGCGGTAGATCGTGTACGGCAACGCCCCCATCACAATGAAGGCGACACCAAAAAACACCAGCCCCGCAACAAAAAATACGCCTGATTTGGATTCCAACATGACTGCGTCAAGCTCCGTTTAACCCTGATCGCGCCGAATGTTCCGACGCGGACTTTGCAATAACCGCTCGTTATGCGGTGGCCAATCCTTCGTGCCCCGCTTCGGTGACCGGACTTTCGACCCGTTCTTTGGACGTCTTGCCCAACCACGTCATCAACACGTTGTAGGCAAAGATAAACTGGGCAAAAATCATCGCCGTACCGGAAATCGTTCGCACCAACCAGAACGGTGCCGATGCCCGTAGCGTCGATTCCCAAGAAGCCAGTTCATTCCACATGTAACCTTGAATCAAACCGGCGATGGTCAGGTCGAAGAACATCACCAGCATGCTGATCGCGGTGATCCAGTAATGCCATTCGTGCAGCGATTCACTGTACCAGCGGGTCCGCCCCATGACGCGCGGCAACAGATAGACCATCATGCCCAACATCCAGAATCCGAACACACCGAACATGACCAAATGCGCATGGCCCACAACCCAGTCGGTGAAGTGGATGATTTTTTGGAAGGTCAGCGTCGTCTGAAACGCACACTGCAAACACGTGGTGAAGTAGAACACCATGCCGGTGTAGAACCATCGAACCGGCACCGAACTGCGAAGCATGTCGCCCGAACCGCGCAGCGTCATGAAGAAGTTCACGATGACCGTGGTCACCACCAACTCGACCGCGATCGTCGAGATCACCGCACCGTACTGCAAGAACATCGGAATGGGTGTGTACAGGAAGTGGTGGATTCCGTTAAGTGGATAGAAGAACGCCAAGCCCCAGAACCCCACCAATGACAAGCCATGACTCCAGATCGGCTTCTTCAAAATGATCGGCACGAAGTAATACATCATGCCCCAACCCAGCGGCGTGACGAATAGTCCGACCAAGTCGTGAATAAACAACCCACCGATGGCACCCGCCGCCACACCGTTCATGTGGTACTCGGGCAGGAAGTTGCCCATCGCATAGACGAGTACGGTCCAAACGAAGGCGGCCATAAAATACCACAACGTCACGTAAAGCGGGCCCGTCACTTTCATGATCGGCGTCATGAAGTTGATCGCCACAAGAATCAAACCCAACAGCGCAACGGGATCGACCCACACCGGTGTCTCGCCCCACTCGAGCGCTTGGGCTTGCCCCATGAGTAGGCCGACAACGGTCGCGACGAGAATTGCCTGCCAGGCAAAAAAGATGAAGTAACTCAATGCACGATGTGCCGCCGGTCGGCCCGTCAGCCTTGGCACCACCCAGTGCAACATCCCCAAGAATACGTTGGCGATGAACCCATAGGCAACGCCGTTGGTGTGAACAAAACGCCATCGCCCCGGCGAGAAAATCTCGATGCCCTTAAGCGGGTAGTGTTGCAGAAACTGCATCGAATAAAGGAAGCCTGCAAGCATCGACACGAGTAAGAAAACTATGCCCATGATGAAATGCCATTTGACCAGACTGACTTCAACCAAAGGTCGATCGCCATCCGTGGTGATGGCTGCGTCTGGTATCCCTGGTGCCGCTGTGTTCGTCATTACTGTGTCCGCCGTGAACCCTAGACTTTGATGTCCGTTTTCCCAGCAATGTGCCGGGAATCCGTTCTGTTTTGTTTAACGTGCGCCTTGCGTGTCGAGACTATTTACTCGTCGTCTTCGTCGTCGTACTCGTCCTCTTCCTCGAACTCTTCGGTTTCGACGACCGGGAGCTCAGCCGTGTACTCCATACCGGATTCGCCGAGTCGCAACTCACGATCCGTTCGGACGGCCACCGCATCAGGCCGAATCATGACCTCGCGTCTCTTGATCAAGTCCTGAACGTAATACGCAATCGCCCAAATGTCCGCCTGTGTCACCAATTTGTTGCCCTCGTCGTCCTCAGGTCCACTCGCTGCGGCGTCGATCCAGGTGGGCATGGCGGTTCCGGTGATGCCGGCTGCGATGGATCGATACAAATCGCCTACGGACGTACCGGCTTTGACATAATCGCGTAGAAAATCCGGCGCGAAGATCGTCCTGTCTTCTTCGTCCTTCTTGATGGCGGCTTGGTTCAAGTCTTCGCGTAAGCCCGAACGTGGCGGGCCACCCAAGACCACCGAATACTCACTGATCTTCTCTTCGGAGACATAAGCGGGATGGCAATTCCAGCAACTAAAGAACCCATGGTAAGCAACCTCGCCGCGATGGACTGCCGCCGTCTTGTCTTCCATCTCGACGTAGGGATCGGTCACGAATGGAATGGATGGCGTCGGCGGGCGCTCCCAGATGTCGCTAAACGTCTTGATGTATTCCACCAACGCCCAACGCGTCTGTGCGGGAAGGTGCCCCCATGCTGGCATGGAACTGCCCCGCAACCCGTTGCTGATGCTGCGGAACAAATCTTCGTCGGTGGGCAACTCGGCAAAACGCGTGCTGATGAATTTGAATTTCGCCTTTTGAAAGTTGCGCGGTTGCGGATTGAGCATGCGAGCAGCTGGCCCATCGCCCAAACCCTTCTCACCATGACAACCGATGCAGTAGAACGTGTAAGCCGCTTCACCTTCTTGCAAGCGAACGGTGCGCGGGGTTGTTTGATAACCGAACTCGGTTGGCCTGGACGAGTCAACATCTGCTTCCTGCGGCTCAGGCACGCATCCGCACATGAAGAATACCGCGGCCATACAAACGATCGGAGATATTGATGATTTCATCAACAGGTAAGCCTTTTCCAAATGCGAGAACAAATGTCTTAATACCGATTAGTTTATGAATCCGTCGCGACGCGTTCGATGGATCGTGCTTTGGGTGAACCGCGAGCATCGAGTAGACGCATTTCGTCACCCGCTTCTCAATCGATTCGGACTAGTTTGCCTCGACCGGAGGCAACGATTTGTCCGTCGGCACGAACTGACCGAGTTTCCCCATCACCAGCATCGTCCAGGCGAACACCAAATGCGTCGCCACCGCCACCCAGATTGGAATATTGTCAAGAATCCAATTGCCACCGATCAACTTGGGCTGCAACCAGGCGATGATCCCGTAGAAATTGACCAGCCAAACGCCAACCCCGAGAAACGTCGCCACGACAAACCGCATGCCAAAAGCCGCATTGGCAAAATATCGACTGAGGATCATGTGAATCGGAATGCCACCGATCATGCCCGTCAGCAAGTAAAGACAAACGCCAGCAGCCAACGCAAAATCGCTTTCGAGCGTCAGCGCCTTTTCGCCCATCGGGAACGTCAGATAGACGCGAATCAGCTCAAGCGGGTGCTTGCCAGTCATCGATGCGCCAATAATGTTGAAGAGTAAGCTGGCCCCCGCAGCGACCAGCCCCAACGTCATCCCGCCCATGAGCTCGTACGCGAAATAAAACTTTGGCGGCGTCCAACGTTCCCCCGTACCGTCGCCATGCACTTCGCTTTCGAGGCGCATCAAGCGCTGCTTTAGCTCGTTAATCTCATCGAGTTTTTCGTTGGGATTTGTATCCATAGATTCCCTTGAATTGGCCAACCCAAGCACACATCAGAATCACTAACATTCGCAAACGCCACGCTCAACTCTGCGTCGTTGCGAACATTAAATAAGCGAAACATTCGCAACCGTCCAGCATCATTTGTTTCGATTTGGAATAACAGACTTGGCCGCCCGCCATGGATGCACATGCTCGCACCGCGATTCAATTCACCGTGAGTGATTTGCCGCATCGGCTGTGTGAATTCCCCATGGATCACCGTGGTTCATCTACGCAAATTCTTTTCACAGATTGCAGGTCTTGCATACTGTCATGTCACAGGCACCGCGCCATTCACATCAGGTTCAAATGGGCGACCGACGGGAATCGAACCCGTATCCTCGCGTTCACAGCGCGATGCTCTCACCGTTGAGCTACAGCCACCATTTTGGCCAATCGAAGAACACCAATAGTTCGATTGGTCCTATTAAGAAAAGCGCCGGCCGATCGCCTTACAAACTGGCGAAATCGACCGACGCGTGTTTTCAAGTAGGCCATCGTTACTCAGCGTCAGCCGTCGTCGTTGGCCTTGCTACCGACGAGACTGCGCACTTGGCTCGACAAATCACCGTTACCGAACACGAAGGTCGATCGCGTTCCCGCCAAGACGTCAGCGAGTTGCTCCAGTTCCTTCATGCGAGCCAGCGTTGGGTTCTCCGCCAGCAGCTTAGCCGTGTTGGCCTGACTGCGCGCTGCGGCCGTTTCCTCACGCCGACGAATCAAGTTCGCCTGCGCCGACTTCTCGGCTTCGATGACCTGATTCAAGATCGACTTCATCTCGCCTGGCAAGATGATATCCTTCAAACCGACGCTCTTGATCGCCACACCGAAATCCTTCGCCCGGGCGGCCAACGCACTTCGCACTTCGCCGCTGACAGACTCCTTGTCAGCCAGCAAAGCATCGAGCGTGCGCGTACCGACGGCGGCTCGTAGAAACAACTGCGCCTCGCGATACAACGCCTGCGCGTGATCGCTCACGACGGTCACCGCAAGGATCGAATCAACCACCTGATACGCAACCAGCAAGTTGACCCGCAGCGTGACCTTGTCCTTGGTCATGATTTCCTGACCAGCGACGTCAGCCACCTGCTCACGACGGTCGATCGCCTTCCACGTCACCTGCCCGACGTTGTTCCAGAAGACGTGACGCCCCTTACCGAGCTTCTCGATAATTTTTCCATCCTTGATCAAGAGCGCGTCTTCGTGCTCATCCACGTTGACACCCTTGAGCCACTTCGAGCTACCGAAGAGCGAGACAATCGCCTCCATCTTTGGGTGATCCAAGCGCAAGATGTTCGTATCGAAAATCTCGATCTCAACCTTGTATGGCTCGGTCCAGAACGCATGCCGTCCCTTGCCGAGGATGTACGCGAGGCGGCCATCCTTCCACACGAGACCGCGCTCGTGATCGCCGAGTTCGACAACTTGCAGCGCGTTTCGCATGTCGCTGTTCTTAACGAGCAGGTCCAGTAAATCGTGCTCGAACTTCGTATCGAGCGTGCTGACCGTTTCGATGCGCTCTCGACGCGCGCTCCACAGACGACTCCACAACCGGTACTTACCTGGTCCCAGGAGTCGCACGAAGTCACCGTGTCGATACAACAAACCCTTTTCATACGACTTGATTCGCGTTACTCCGAACATACTACACCTCTACTTTCTTTCGCCGGCCTTTCCTTCCGGCTTCTTACACAATCGCCTGACATCAGGCGTCAATCACCAAAGGCAAGTGCAGGGTGATCGTTCCGTTCGGTCCCGCGTCTGCAACGGAATCGAGCTTGAGATCGGCCCGTCTCGTTTCAGCCGCACGCCCTGGGCGAACTGCCATGCCCGGCATGCTGGCGTAAACGAGTAAAGCCCACCGGTATCCACTCGATTACTAAGCTGATTCTTCGGTGCCGACTGTTGAACACGCGATCGAAACCGCATGATTCCGCCCGGCGCGATGCGCTGCGCCAAAGCGGTCAACTGCCGGCTGACCTCCCTTCAGATCACTCCCACAACTTGCGTCAAGGAGCGGCGGTTAAGCCGCTGAGTTGGGGCGGGAATCGAACCCGCGACCTCACGGTTATCAATCGTGTGCTCTAACCAAGTGAGCTACCCATTGGTGGTCCTGGGCAGGAATCGAACCTGCACTTCAGATTTCAAGTCTGCGCTCAACCAATTGAGCTTCCAGAAACCGATATCGCTTCCGATGCCGTTCACGGAACACGCCTCTACGAATCCAATGGACGCGAAGCGCGCCGCCGGCACAACATCGGCTTGACCCAAACTGTCTGCTAAATACCAACCACGTGCATAGAATCTTGCGCAAGCAGGATCCATCACGGTCCACACAACAAAAACAACGCATTGTTAAACACGCAAAAAACGCAATGCCAAAAACCGAATCACCAGAAATAAGTACGCGGACTCATTTCACCGGAAATCAACAGTCCGGCATTTTTAATTGCGCGCTTGCATCGCCAATGCCGCCCCTCTCCACAAGCTCCTCGAAGTTCGCGAACCACCAGTCGGGCCTCGTCGAACCCAATCGTGAAAGCGGCCTCCAAGAGATAAGTTAGAGCTTCAGCGCGGGAGCAAAGCGGCGTTGCTAATTTCGATTCCTGCAACGCTGAAATCAATGAACTCCTAGCCTCATCAGTATTCCCGCTCTCACCCAATGCGGCGATTTCCCATGCACGAACTGTAGACCGCCTATACGCATCATCACATTCGGAAGCGGACTCTGCAGCCTCTCTGGCAATACTGACCGCGTTATTGTCGGTATAGCGAACGACCCATGAGAGCGCTTGCGCTCTAAACCATGGATCACGAATACCTCGGGCCAACGCAAGTGCTTCCCACGAGCAAACTTTCGCGAGCTCTGCTGCCTTGTCTCTCTGCGCTGTAGGACTCATTTTGGATACCGTCCCGATTCTGTATTCATTTCTTCCGTCACAGTACTTAAGTCACCGACAGCGTCACACCGCCGCTGTCATGCTTCTCCGTTTCAATCCGCACATCCAAAAACTTATGAATCAACTCCAAATGCGTCTGAGCATGCAGCGACAAACCCGTCGAACGAAACGAACCCGACCCGGCGATGGCCATCGGCAGCATCAACTGATCCGTGAGATGTTCCCCCACCGGGGCATCACTCTTGAGGTACCGCTGACACTGCTGCACCGCATGGTTGGCCACCGCCTCGGCGCTACGCCCGACCTCACCGAAACCCGTAAACATCTCCGTCACGTTCTCGTACGCCACTTCGATCGTCACAATGTTCCCCGGTCCGACCGATCGCTCGACCTCGACAACACCCAACTCATCTTCGCTCCAACCGAGATGCCTCTGCACGACTTTCAGCTCACGTTCACCAATCGACCGAGGCAGATTCGACACCACCGCCATCGCGCTTCGCCGTCGCAATTCACCGCGCGACAATATGTTCACTTCATTCCAACCAGATGCCGGCTCAATATCGATCACCGCTCGCCCACCGCCAGCCGGAAAGAACCCAGCGCGCTCCAACCGCGCATCGACATTCAGCCCCATGCGCCGCAGCAACGGTAGATACGCCCGCACCAGAAAATCAAACGGCGGCGCAAACGGATTATGCGTCCCACCCTCAAGCACCAAGCGAGAAGACGTCTTCGCCAGCGCCAAGGGAAGCAACACGGTTTGCAATACCAAAGTCGTGCTGCCAGCGGTCCCAATGCTGAACTTGAAGTCACCGCCGTAAACCTCTCCCGGTTCAAACTCCAACTCGGTCGAACCAATCTCATCACCGATAATCTGACCGCAGGAAATGTCCCGAGCCGCTCGAACGGCCGTCAAGTGCTGCCGCATCAACCCAGGCTTACGCCGCCCAGCGCGAATGTTCTCAATACGAACAGGCGTACCCGTCACAATCGAAAGCGCCAAAGAAGACCGCAAGATCTGTCCGCCACCTTCACCAAATGAACCGTCAATCCTAATCATCACATTCACCTGCGAATTCAAACACTCGTAGGGTGCGTCCCGGACGCACCGAATGACTTCGCAAAAACCGTGCGCCAATGCCTAACCACACCAATACAACACACCGCACAAACGACAATTCTGCGCGCACATCTCCCACCCAAGCCAATCCGAATCCATCATGGCGAAGTACACCTACAAGAAAAGCCTCGAAGACGCCGTGTTCAGGGTCTTCGAGGCTTAGAAACCTATATCGAAAGATACGGTTACGGCCCTGAATCCCAGAACTGTGGCGTGTTGCCAAACAATTGCGATTGTTCGGTCGGCTGCGAGCCAGTGAGTATTGCATCGCAGAAGCCATGCATATCTCTGCCGCCGCAGTCAGTTGCTAAGAACTGCGAGCCGAACAATTGCGAGATGTTGGTTGAACTCAAAAGCATATACACTGCCTCACCGCGAACAGGGAAAAACTCCCTGAAATACTTCATTTATTGATACGACGGTGCGGAAGTGTACAACACGAAATCGCAATTGCAAGTCCATTTTCTTGTTTGGTACTTCTTTCTTGATTGGTACTTCGTTTTGTATCACCTTCTCCAACTCATAGTTGACTCGGCTTACGATGCGGACGCTTCGCCACTTACTTCAATCAACTTCACACGGTTCAGCGGCACGCGAACGAAGTGTGGCATGTAGCAGTCGGCCATCTCAATCCCGATGCGGTGATTCTTAAAGCAGAATAGATTCCACTTTCCATCACTCGGCCCACAACATCCGCTCCGCGGCCCACCCTCGATCACGTCAGCTAGTGAGTCGCGATAAACGAGTATCTCCTCCGGCTGTGAGCCAAAGAATAATTCATCGGCGACAATCAATTCGCTGCGACAGTAGACGCCAACATCCATAAGCGGCTCATCGTCTTCATAGTTGAGCGCATCATAATCCGTCAGCTCAGTAAGCACGCCGGACAAAACCTGCCCACAACGCTTGCATTGAATTTGAATAGAACCATTCATGAGAACACCGTAGGTCGGGTCATCGAGCCGACACATCTCGCGATTCGCTTGTCGGGTCGATGACCCGACCTACGCAACTCGGCTAACGGCTCAAGAAATTCTCTTGAGTTGTCTTGATCCAACGTCTCGATCTGTCGCTGAAGTTCAAACCAAAAGCCTGACCAATTATTCTCGCGGTTTGAGTGACGACCGTCACCGAAGCGAATGCTGCCTCAACTCCTCCCGGCGATAATGAGCCCTTTATCGTGGCGAATGGACTCCCATGCACAGCCCCGTTCGAGAATCTAACGCACCAAGTATATTCCTCTTCTCTACCGACGATTCGTGCCAGATCATACAGGCTCCCTTTGTACCAGTGCTTCCAGCTTCGTTCTTCCTCGGTCATGGAACTCCTAACTTCTTGATACTGCGCCTCAATTTGAGATCTTGCCTCTTGTTTTCCTGGCAGCGCAGCTATTCGTTTCGCCATCGGGCTCTTGCACGAGTCTAAGAAATTTAGGTATTTGTGGTGTTCGACGGGTCCAAACCTTAGATACCTTGATGCTCGCTGTTCAGCCTCGTTTGGATCATTCAATATGTAAAGAAGTTGAATTTGTGCGTCATAGATGCACCGTAAAAGGGCCGTCGTTGGATTGCGCATACTTGATCCAAACACCTTTATGCTCTCGCTTGTGCACAATGTGAAAATCGCTTTCCAATTGCAGGCGATGTGCGTCATTAGTGCACGCGCAACACATGTCAGACTCGAATCTTCTAAGTTTCTTAACTTGGAAATTATCTCACGGCAGAGCAGTTCAGTACGCGTATCGAATAACTCGAGAGCATGGTCAAGGTCTGGCACATTCTCTTGGGAATTGGATAGCACAATGAAGTCTCCATGTTGTTAGTCGTCCGCCTTATCCGCATCCTTGATCACAAACCGCGCATTGAGTCGCGCGACTTCCGTCGCTAGTCCGGCTTTGTTTACTGAGCGCAGGACCTCCTCGAAATCCTTGTATGCGGCCGGCGATTCGTCCTTTGGATAGTTCCGGCAGTTTGTCAGAATATCCTTTGCTTCGAACGATGCGTTAATCTCCTTTTGATCCAGCGTGCGAATCGCATTCTTGCGACCCAGCACGCGGCCGGCACCGTGGTTCACGCTGTAGCAACTCACCTCAGCGCCCGCGTCAGCCACCATCACGGCCGACCCACGTTGCGGGTCACCCGGTAGCAGAATCGGATGACCGGTATCCGCAAACGGCGTCTCCCGAAGTGCGTGGTGACCGGCTGGGAAGGCGCGGGTTGCACCTTTTCGCATCACCCATGACGGCTTACTCTTGACGATCTCCTTGCGGGCGATGTTGTGGCTGATGAAGTACACCAACTCACCGGTCACGCCCGGGAACACCTCTTGATACGCCTCAAGCACCAGCGCGTTGATCAACATGTGGTTGACCGTCGCGAAGTTTGCACCGAGCGACATGTCGTCGATGTACGCATCGGCTTCCGGCGTACCGAGCGGTGCATAGCATAGGTGTCGATCGTTACCCGGGTAGTTAATCCCCCAGGTATCGAACTTACCTTGCAACGCGCGGAACTGCCCCATCGCCAGGTTATGTCCAAACCCACGCGAACCGCAGTGCGACAGGAACGCCACGTGGTTGTCACGCAATCCAAACGTCTGCGCACATGCGCGGGCTCGGTCGTTGTCGGCGACGCTGACAATCTCGCACTCGCCGAAGTGATTTCCACCACCATACGAACCGAGTTGCACCACCTTGTCTTCCAAACGCGATTGCGTGCCCGACCGCTTCAAAAACTCCAACCGATTGGCCAGCGCATCGCGGGTGTCATCGTGCCCGACGTGGAAGGCGTCTTCGCACCGGTCAGCCCAGTGCGGCGGAATGCCCATCGCCTCACACACATCCTTCGACGCACCTTCGATCGCCGCTTGCAACCCGACCGATCGAAACACGTGACGAGACTTTGGTACGTGACGTTGCCCCTTGCCCGTACCGGTTGGCGTTCGCTCACAGATGGCGTTGATCAATGCACGGCGAGTCTTGCGGTCCACGATTTGGTCGGCTGGCAGGTCGAGTTGCAACAGGCTCATCGAACATTTGATGTCCACGCCCACCGGTCCCGGATAGATGTGCGAGCCGGAGGCCATCACGCATCCGATCGGCGCACCGTATCCGATGTGGGCGTCCGGATTGAGAACAACTTCGTCCACGCCCGGCGCAATCCGCGTGTTGATCGCTTGGTTCAACGTCGCGTCGCAGAAGGTACCGCGGATCTTCTCCGTGCCAATAACTGTCACTGGTGAAAGCTTGCCACCATCAACCGGCAAGATCGCCGTGGCCTCACCCGTCGAAATCATTTGACTCTTGTTTTCTACCATGATCGTGTCTCGCTACTTCAGGGTTTCTTGTTCGTGTCGCGGTGTCGATTATACCCGCTTGTTTCCGTGTTCATGTCACAACCAAATGCGGTTGGCGGGATTCGAACCCGGACTGTCGGTGTCAAAGACCGGTGTACTACCGTTACACTATCCTGCTATCCTTCCATCCGGCCCAACGGGTGCCCCGCCCTTCCAGGGTGGGGGACGGATGAACTACCCATGCGTCTCAACATTCGAGACGCTCCATCCGAAATCTGGGTGGCAGGACTCGAATCTGAAACTGAAGCTTCGCAAGCTCCGATGATGTCCGTTTCACCATGAGGTCGAAAAACCAAACCTCGCCGTCACCGCGATGCATTCATCGCAATCCCGTTCCAAGGCGGGCGGCACCAAGTCGGCCGCCCGCCCCTTCCAGAGTGCATCACTTGCCACGCGATTCAATCACGTCGAATATCTCTGTAAGCCTCCGTCAGGACGAAGAACTTGGGCACAACAATCGTCAATCCACCAACTTCCAGTCGTCACGCGTCACACCGAACATTTCAGCGGCAGTCCGAAGCGCATCGTCTTTCGATTCGTGCCATGAATCGGCGGTAAGGAATCCCGCAGGACTCATCACAAGTTGGTATCCGTCGCTGCGCTGATCTCCCTGAATCTCAAGCGTCACCACGCATTCCTTCGCCCCGCCTTCCTTACCGGCAAGGCTCCACGAGTTCTCCGTTCCCCAGATACGGACTGTTGTGCTTGCTCTCAATACCATCAGTCTTCCAATTTTTGTGAGCGATGACAGCGGATAACTTGCAACCTGAATTCCGTAGCCGCACCATTTGCCACGTGATTCAACCACGTCGCAATCCCTCACCTGCTTCCACAACAAGCGACTTCGCCAGCCAGTAGAAATCTTCATCCAAACGCCTGCGGACACCGGGGGGAATGCTGCGCCACAGCCGATGAACAATCTGGCCCTTCGACTTGCCGCGCGCTCTTCTCCCCAACTCCCAGACATACGCAACGATGCGCGTTTCAATCTTTAGACTCTCCCGCACTGCAAGTCGGCCGGCTTCGTCCGGCGTCAGACGAACCCCCTCGCGCGACAACACGTATCGAATCGCGGAGGCCACAACGTGCTTCATATTGTGGTTGCCGCCATGAATCCGGTTCCGCCTCCGACGCAATCGCGCATCCACCAAGTCACCTGCAAATTCGAGGCTGTCCAGGCGAAACGACGTATCGAAAAACGATGCAAACATTGCCGCGAACGCCTTGGTGTGGGCCCGATCCGGCAAGAACCGCGATGGCAAGTACGAACTGTTTTGCCAAAGCCACTTCTCGCACGCCGATCGACTCGACATTTGCCCAACTGCCTCGGGTCGAAGCCAAGCCGGATTCTGAGCGGCTTCGTCATTGATCCACATTAGAAGCCGATAGGCCCGCTGATGAATCTCGATCAGCTCAGCGACACTGGGTTGCTCGATTTGCCTTGAACCAGCCATCATTCGCCTCCAAAACCAATCGTGCCCTTCGAACAGCGAGACGAAATGCATGGTTGGTGCCATTCAGGCCGAAGATTCCGTTGGAATCTATAAAGGTATATTCCGAATAGAGTTACAGAAGGCAGGCAGAACAGGTCGATTGAGCATGCCGTCAGGGAATCCGACATATTGTATCCTTGCAAATAGCTTATTATAATTTTCGCTATGTTGAATGTGGCGATTGGATTGCTGGGCACGGTGCTGGATCGCGGGGAGGGGGCCGATCGTTGGTCGAAGTGGCGGCCTACGGTTTCGCTTTGTCAGCATGAGGACCTTTTGATCCATCGGTTTGAGTTGCTGATTGAGAAGCGCAATCGGAAGTTGGCTGAGTTGGTGGCTGACGATGTTCGATCGGTGTCGCCGGAGACCAAGGTGCGATTGCACGAGGTTCACTTTCGCGATCCTTGGGCGTTTGAAGATGTGTATGGGGTGCTGCACGAATTCGCGCGGGGCTATCCTTTCGACACCGAGCGCGAGCAGTATCTGATTCATGTCACCACGGGGACGCACGTCGCGCAGATCTGTACCTTCTTACTTACCGAATCGCGGCACTTTCCCGGACGGCTCATCCAGACTTCGCCCCCCAAGCGGCGCAGCTCGGGCGAGCCGAGCAGCTACAGCGTCATCGACCTCGACTTATCGAAGTACGATCGCATCGCCCAACGCTTCGCTAGCGAGAAACGCGAGGGCTCCGACTTTCTAAAAGCCGGTATCCAAACGCGCAACGCCGCGTTCAACCGAATGATCGACGAGATCGAACACGTGGCCACCCATTCGGAAGCGCCGATATTGCTCACCGGCCCGACCGGTGCGGGCAAGTCGAGCCTCGCCCGGCGCATCTTTGAGTTACGCAAAGTACGCAGCGGGATTGAAGGTCGATTTGTTGAGGTGAACTGCGCGACGTTGCGCAGCGACACGGCGATGTCCACGTTGTTCGGCCACAAGCGCGGGGCGTTTACGGGCGCGACTCAGGATCGACAGGGACTGCTGCGCGAGGCGCACGAAGGCGTGCTATTCCTCGATGAAGTGGGCGAATTAGGACTCGACGAACAGGCGATGCTGCTGCGGGCGATTGAAGAAAAGCTCTTCTTTCCCTTGGGTTCGGACAAAGAAATCGCAAGCGACTTTCAATTGATCTGCGGTACGAATCGTGACTTGGGGAAGTCGGTCCGCTCCGGCGAGTTTCGCGACGACCTGTTGGCCCGCATCAACCTGTGGACGTTTGAATTGCCCGGCCTCGCCCGGCGCACCGAAGACATCGAACCCAACCTGCAGTACGAACTCGACCAATTGGCCGGCGCCACCGGGCACCTCTTTCGCTTCAACAAGGAAGCGATGCGCGTATTCCTCAAATTCGCAAAGCAATCGGACTCCAAATGGTCGGGCAATTTCCGCGACCTCAACGGCGCAATAGCGCGGATGGCCACAATGGCCCCTTCCGGACGCATCACCGAAGAAGTCGTCAAGCGTGAGATCGAACGTCTGCGTCAATCATGGGATGCGCTCAATCGTGATGAATCGTCGGACGACGCACGCGAACGGTTGGATATACTTGGCGAACGCGTTAGTGACATCGATGAATTCGACCAAGTGCAACTGGCACACGTCATGAAGGTCTGCCGCGAATCGACGTCACTGTCTGCGGCTGGCCGACGTTTGTTCGCGTCGTCACGTCAGAAACGCAAGATCACCAACGACGCCGACCGATTGCGTAAGTATCTCGCAAAGTTTGAGTTGAGTTGGCAAGACCTCGCGGCGCAACCAAAGTAGGGTCCGCTGTGCGGACCACCGCGCGTGATCACGCGCTTTGTCCTTCCGGGCGGCAGCTATTGCGTTTGCCGCCTCACCGAAAGGTCCGCACAGCGGACCCTACAATTATTTCGGCGCGTTTCCCATTGCCATTGCACTGCGGTACTCTTCCAACCGATCTTTCACTTCTTTGCTGTTGCCGCCGCCTTGTTTGACGGCTTGCTCTTGCAATTCGAGGGCTCGTTCGACGTTGCCGGTTTTGAAGTTGGCTAGTGCCGCCGTATCCAGGATCGCCCAGTTGCTATTGTTGGATGCCTTGCACGCCAGCTCGGCTAACTCCAGCGCGACGTCGTTGTACTTGCTTTCGAACTTATCTTCCGTCAACAGACTCCACGCCAGTTGGTTCAATGCCCCCGGGTGGCGGGCGTTCTTGTCCGCGAATGCTTTGGCGGCTGCGGCGACTTGGTCGCGGTTGCCTTTGCCGGCGGCGAGGATCTCGATTCGCTTTTGATCCAGACGCGTGTTGGATTCACCGGACGCTTCGAGTTTGTCCAATACGGCCAGCGCTGCGTCCCAATTCTTTTGACGTGAAGCGGTGTTCAATTCGGCGTGCATCCGTTCGGATTCAAACTCGCGTTGCAACTGAGCCGCAACCATCGGACCAATATTCGGCAGGCTGCTGGCCGACACCGATAGTCGGAACAACTCGTCTGATTCGTCGGTCATGGCGGCCACCACCAAATCGCCGATCATCTCATGGATGGGCTGAACTTCAGCCCGCTCGCGATCGTTCATGAAGCGTGCAGCCACTTCGAGGCAGCGTTTCGGATGAACGAGGATCGCCTTGCTGGTGCTTGCCGTCATGCGAGCGATACCGGGCGCGAAGGCGTCATCATCCAAGACGGACGGTCCGCCCTGCACGGTTTCGATCGACTGCTGTGCGGCGTGGCGACTGGTGGCCAGGATGACCTTGTCGCCTACGGTCGCGAAGAAAACGTTGACGTTTTCGGGGAAACGGTAGGCACGCATGTCCACCCCGGCGATGGCATCCGCGATGCCGTCGTTCGTGGGCGCACCTGCCGCCATCGTGATAAGACCCAGGACTTGTTGCCATAGCTTTTCTGATTTCGTCGGATCGTTGACGCGAATAACCACGGCGACATCGGGGGCGGGGCTGCTGCTCTTTGAGCCTTCCTTCGGCGGGACGACGCACACCGCAAAGTCCACGATGTTGGCGAAGATTTCGCGGCCAAAGTCCAAACCGATGACGGCGCGATTGGCTCGATCATTTCCAACATTGGCCGTCTTGCCGGACGATTCGCCTAGCGCCGACGTGATGAAGCCAGCTGTCCCTTTCGGAATCGATGCCAAAATATCGCGTGAGATTGGCGGCGTACGCAGGAGGTTGTACGCCAGATTTTGCTGCCCTTCTTCATAGCAGACCGAAAGTTCGAGTTGCGGGCCGTCCTCTTCAACGCCGAGCTTTCCGGAGATCCATTTGAAACTGTCGAGGTCGAGGACCGCATTTCCGACGGCCAGTTCTTCGGACGCCGCTCCCATCATTTTGATCATGGGCACGATTGGTTTGGCGTTGACACAGAAGAACAAGAGTGACTTGCCGCGACTGGCCAGCACTTCACGCATTGCGTCGCTGTTCGCCAACGACTTCTTGTCGGTACCGTTTAGACGGTTGATGACACTTTCGATTTGGGCGCGCTGCGCGCTGACGACGATGAGCCGCGACGTCAGGCAGACGTAGACTTTGTCTTCGATAATGTAGGTCGGTCGGCCGGCGATCGGTGCGACGGAAACCGCAGCCGCTGGCAACGCTGTCTCGAGCGCGCCGCGGATGGCGTCAACGCTTCCCGGATGCAGGACCGCCACGCCCGCCGGTGCTTGCGCCATCGGATCGACACCGGTGATGGCCACCGCGACACCGCGTATGCCGGCTAGCTCGTTGACCAGCACTGGGCTGATCGCCAGATACCGCTCGCCCGGTTTGGCCCAACTGTTGTCGCCGTCGGAGAGCAGGCCCAGCATGTCGAGCAGGTCGCCGATTTGCTTGCCGGGTCGGCTGACCTCGATGTAGGCCAGGGCGTCTTCGGGCATGAGGCTGGCGAAGTCGGCACAGGCCAACTCTTCGCGACATTCGGCGAGGCCCTGTTGAGCCGCGTTTTTGATTTCGCCGTCGATTCGCTTCGCCTGAAGGACGTCGGCATAGAGCTTGGCGGCTTCTGCAAGATCGCCCTGCTGCTGGAGATAATGCGCTTTGTAAAAAGCAGCCGTCGTCGGGTCAACCTCGGCTCCATGGGCAGCCGCCCCGTTCGCAACGAAGGCCATCGGAATGACAAAAGCAAATACCGCCCGCTGAATCAGTGATAGAAACAACATCGCCAAACCTCCTCTGTACCAACCGCCACCAATGGCAGAAACCGCCCGCACCAATTCCAAGCGCCGGACGACGTTCAATGCAACAAGAATCCAAGAACAAACCCGCGAAACGGGTGCGTCAGCAGGGTATTCGGAGGGAACGCCCGAATATTTTCGACGTGTAGGATTAGGTCGGATTTGTAGGGTGCGGCCCGGCCGCACCTGCTGATCGTCTGCTGGTACGATTGCTTGCACCTCGCAAGCGATCAAATTAGAACAGTTTGAATGAGGCCAAGGACACGACGAGTCATGCTCATTACCTGTGCTGTCCTCGCTGTTTTGATTGCGCTCGTTTGGACAGCCAGTTGGTGGTGGACGGCGGCCTTGTATTGGGGCAATCGATATGGAATCAGTCTGTATCGCGGTGTGATAAACTTCAGACTTGGTGCATACGGTGGCGGAACCGAGTGGCATCTGTATTATGATTGGAACTCGCCGTACCGCCCCATCTGGTGGCCTCGACTTAGAAGTACATTTCTGATTATTCCCCTATGGCTTCCCTGGATCGCCCTCGTTTCTGCGACTTGCTATATTTGGATTCGCTTCAAGCCCACGGAAATTGGTTTCTGCAAATGCGGTTACGATCTGACGGGCAACGTGAGTGGCGTTTGTCCGGAATGCGGAACGGCGATGGGTGATCTGAACGAATAATCCGGTGCGTCCGGGACGCACCCTACGTTTTGAATGCACTTCGTTAACAGGTGCGGCAAGCCACACCCTACATTTTGGGTTCACATCTTCGTTTATTCAATACTGACAATTCGGACGTTTTTTCCCTGCTGTTGGCCTTCAAACGGCCTTTTTCTTGTTTTTCTGAAAGATCGGGTGGGGGTTGTGCCCAATGCTTGATGTTGGGGGTAACGCCGGAGACGAACGATGTCTCTGGCTTTTTGATGTGGGGAGCCGGGTGCAGTTACCAACACTCTGCACGCTGGCGAAAATTGCGGCTTTGGGAAGCCGCGGGAGATTCAACAATGGGTATGAAGAAAATGAAAAACCACGTTTGGTTTAAGACACTTGGCACGCTGTCGTTGAGCGTGTTCTTTAGCATGGGCGTTGTCGGTTGCGGCCTCACACCTCCGGGTGGCGAGGGCGATGATCCTGCGCCACAGGTCGATCCGCCTGCAGATCCTCCGGCTGATCCTCCTGCTGATCCGCCCGCCGATCCTGAAAATCAGGCACCGACGGCTGACGCTGGTTCCGACCAAGCCGCTCTTGGTGGCGACACTGTAACACTCGATGGTTCGGGCAGCTCCGATCCGGATGGCGACGCGTTGACCTTTAGCTGGTCGCAGAATTCCGGTACGCCGGTTGCGCTTAGCGATGCCGATACCGATTCGCCTAGCTTTACTGCACCTGACTCTGACGAGCAGATGGAGTTTGAACTCACCGTCGAGGACGAGGGTGGATTGACGTCGACCGCGACCATGTTGGTCACCGTCACCGCGCCTTCCGAGCCGCGTTTGTACATTGCCAACTTTACGGCTGCAGGAAACATCACGAGCTATGCGAATCCGTCAACCGTGAACGGTAACATCGTTCCCGATACGAACTTGGCCGGTGCGCAGACTCAGTTGGTCTTCCCGTCGGACATCGTAGTGAACGCCGACAACCAGTTGCTGGCTTCAAACTTTGCACCAGGTGCGGTGACCACGTACAACGATGCCGACCAGACCAATGGTAACCTTTCGCCAGACGGTAACGTCCAAGGTGCGGCTACCCAGTTGAACCCGAATGGTCCGGTGACACTTGCAATCAACACCAGCGAAGATCTGTTGTTCGTCGCTGACATCGTGACCGATGACATCAAGGTTTTCTCGGATACGTCAAGCTCGACGTTTAACGGTAACTTGGCTCCGATCCGTACGATCGCCAGTGTTGACTTGAACAATCCGTTCGGTATCAACTTCGGTGCGGATGACGACCTGTACGTCGCCAACAATGGTGCTGCCAACGTCGTCGTGTTCGCCAATGCCAGTTCGCTCAATGGTAACGTGAATGCTACCCGTATCATCACCAGTCCGGTGTTTGCCAACGTGTTCGACGTCTACGTTGACTCGAGCGATACCATGTACGTTGTCGATGCG
>BQJS01000073.1 GCA_021604825.1 Phycisphaerae bacterium
CACCGCCTGCCCCACCGCCGCCACCGCCACCACCACCGGTGACATCAACGCGGGGGCCTTTAAAATCAGGCACTTGGAAGATCAAGTCGCTCACGTCGTAAGCGCGCACATACAGCTTGCGGTTAAGATCAGCACTTGTGGATATCTTGATGGTGTTGCCCGAGCCACGAAAGCGCAGTTCAGCGCCGTCGGCAACCTGCTCGAGCGCTTCGCCCAGAACCTGACCAACCCGCGCATCACGAAACTTGAGCGTCACTGGCGTGTCGGCATCGATGCCCTGCGCTTCGAGCGCTCGCCACACGACGATCACGTTCGTCTTGGGCCCCTGCTCGCGCAACCACTCGACGACCGATTCCAGCGGCATGTCGTCCCAGTCCACCGAATCAACACGCTTGTTCAGCGTCGCCACTGCCGGAGAGACACGACGTGACACTGAGCGCGAACCATCGATGTTTCGACGCGCACCTGGCAGCAATGGGTTCTTGACCGAATATCGATTTGCTTTGGCGGTATTGCTCCCTTTGGTTTGCTGGTCCTTGGATTGACCAGATGAATTCGTCGTCTGTGCGGTTGCCTGAATGGAACCGGCCAACAGAATTGCAACCGTCATCATCGTTATTCGACGCATGCCAAATCTCCAAAAGGAAGGATTGTCTGTTTGAATCTTAACGTTTTTCGCAGCCCGTCGGCCAACGCCGTGCACCAATCGAAAGGTTCAAGACTGGCTCACATGTTGAATAGCCCAGGTCGCACGAGCGTGCTACTATGAACAATAGTATTTCATCGGCGGGCCGTGAACAAGAATTGATTCCCAAAATCCGGATGATTCTCCGGGAATCGCGACCATATTTCAGGCACACTGCAATGCGCCCGCCCCGTGCCCAATGGACCTATCCTGGAAGACGGGCACAAGCGCGATCTGGCTTGGTGCGAGTCATCCGAAGCGGGCAATAATGCGACCAGGGCGGTCGGTAGGGTGAATTGCGACTTGACATTGCCGGCGCGACTGGCCAGAATCGAGCAGTATTCGAAGTGGTTTGATTCGGTTGTATGGGCTGATTCAATGGACATGGCCCCAGCACTTGCGAGTCCTGTTAAAACAGGGCCATTCTGAGACACTCCTTGTGATTTAGACTATGGAATGCTGGTATCCTCGATCGCCATAGCGGCGGGCCAGGGATTCGTATGAACTCCAACAAAGTCGCATGTATGAAGTCTGACTGAATTTGAACTCGGCTTCTCCGAGAGGCTGTAAAGGGGCGATCGCGACCTGTTCCACAGGGTTCTGCGGGCTCCGACCTTAAATCTGACCCACTTACTGGTCCATCCCCCATGGATCAGTAACCCCCCAAGGCCCGGCCCACCCCGCCGGGCCTGATTTTTTTGCCTATCCGGTCCATCGCTGATTCGACCTGGAGCGGGGCTTTACGGGCAATGAAACTGATCTTCGTGTCCTATGTATCCGTTGAAGACTTTGGCGGTGACGACTACTATTCACAGACGGATTCAAGCATTGATTCGCTTGGGGCCGTTCAAGACGTTCATCCAAGTGAATTGAAAGGTTTCTGATATGGGTATCTCACTAAGCGCATCAGCCGCAAGGGAAGTCAACACCATCGTGTCGCAGCAGTTGGAACGGCTTAAGACGGAAAACGCCGAGAGCGATAAACCGGTCGAAGAGTTGTTCCTCCGAGTCGGCGTCAAGGGTGGCGGCTGCAGCGGTTTCAACTATACGCTCGACCTGACGGACCAAAGCAATGATGAGGATGAAGTCTTCGAGCAAGAAGGCATCAAAATCGTATGCGACCCACGCAGCTATCTATACCTCAATGGGGTGGCGATCGATTTTCGCGATGAGATGATGGGGCGTGGTTTCGTGTTCGGTAACCCCAACGCCACCAGCACCTGCGGTTGCGGCAGTAGCTTCACCCCGTAGCAAGCTCGATCGGACGGACTCTGCGGTCCGGTCGATTCCAGATCCAGTCAATCGCAATACCAACACGCTTCCCGTATTCGCGGCGAGGCGTGTTTTTTTGCGCGCGTTAAACATAGTAACCAACAAGTTTTCTGAAAAGGAATCACCCGCAAGATGTGCCACTGCTCTGTGAGCATTGTGCAGGTATGACGGTTCACGGGAAAAGCACTGCTCACAGAGCAGTGGCACACATTCGGAATCGTTACTGAGGCGATCGTTAACGAGTCGTTGGAATGCGATCTACAATTTGCGTGGCGGAACTTTCATCGATGCGGTGCGACTTGGCGTGACCGATCCGTCCGGCGCGACATAGCGCACCAGGATTTCTATGTCTCGGTTGAAAAGATCGAGCGTCTGCCAATCGATGGATGGTTGATATCCGTGTCCCAGTTTGGTCGGATTGCGCTGGGGGAGATCCGACGTGCTACTGCTCCACTCGTGGGCCAAGACGCGACTGGTTTGCACCCCGTCGACCGTATCAACGGTGAAAATCTGCACGTCGATGGTTCCATCTGCGAGGGCACCACGTTCGGTGGTGGACGAGATCAGATATAGAATAAACGTGAATCCCTCGATGTTGCGATCGCCGGCTTCGTCAAAACTGCGCCACATGTTCGGCGGATAGAAACACACCACCTTGTAGATATCCGACTTCGACGCGTGCTTGCTCGACTGATCGAACGTCCACGCCGGATCGTTGCAACCACCCAAGAGCCCACAAAGCCCCACACACGCACACACCACGAAACGCAACGTTGACAAACTACTGAACCTCCACCATTTCCAAGACGAGCGGCTCCTGCGAATTGGAACGGTTGGTCATATTCGTTCGCATCGGCTGCGAGCGCGATTGGCGCTGCAAGGGGATTTCTCGATTTACCGCCGGGACCGGTGACATTGATTGAATCGTCGGAGCAACGGGCTGAGCGATTGGCGCCGCGCGGAATGTCGTTTCCTGCATCGTATCAACCGCCCTTACCGGCGCGTATGACGCTTGGCGCGAACTCATCGAAGCGGTCATTCCCGGTCGCGGGGGCCCATAGACAGACGCTGTTTTCTGATTGATGTTCTTTGGTTTCACCGGGCGTGTCGGCCCATACGTATTGGGTCGCGGCGCTACAACGGGCGGCTTTGATGGTGCCAGCGGCTGATACGTGTCGGGCGACTCAATCTCGCGATAGGGCGGAACATCTTGAAGCGTTTCGTCATCGGGCAGAATCCGCAGGCCCTGCATCAACTTGTTACGCGTGATGCGCTTCGGCATGAATCCGCTTTGATCGCGCAAACGCTTCGACTGTTCGAACCCCTCCATTTCATTTCGCACCACGTTGACCGTCAGGAGGATCAACAATTCCGTCCGGCGTCGCTGACTGCTCGTCGCCCGAAACAAATTGCCAACACCAGGCAAGTCACCCAAAACGGGCACCTTGGTTTCTCGCTCATCTTCCTGCGTTTGAATCAGACCGCCGATGACGATGGTCTCGGTATCCTTCACCGTCACCGTTGTCTTAGCCGATCGATTGGAAATCGTCGGAGCTGTGATGCCTTCGGAAATCTGCACGCCGCTGCCAAGATTCAGCGATGAAATCTCCGGTTCGATTTCCATATTGACGTAGCCATCAGGGTTAATGTGGGGCGTGACCGTCACAATAATGCCCACATCTTCGTATTCAACTTGCGAGCTGACCTGCCCGTTGTCGCTAACCTGCGAACCACGAAGGAACGGCACCTGATCGCCGATGGTGATGTTGCCTTCCTGGTTGTTCGACACGACGATCGTCGGTGCGCTGAGCACTTCCAGACTTCCATCCGATTGCAACGCACGAAGCAGGAAGTTGAAGTCTGCCCCCGTTACGGCAAACGTAAACCCGCCAAACGAGCCAGCCGCACCAGCCGCTCCGACATCCGTACCGCCCACAAAGTCAAAGTTCTTACCGTTGACGATACCGTTGGCACCGACCGTCGCGTTTTTGCTGAACGACAAGTCCTGCAACGCGAATTCCATGCCGAACTCAAGCGAATCATCGAGCGCGACTTCGGCGATCAAAACTTCGATGACCACTTGGGGTGGAGGCCGATCAACCGAATAAAGCATTTCCATCGTTCGCTGGTAGTATCGCGGACTCACACCGAGCAAGACCGTATTGCTATCTTCATCTGCAACGACCGTAACGTGTCGCTCTGCACGACGCAGGACCGCCGTCTCGTCATCGAGATCACCGAGCAATTCGTTTTCCGCATCAAAGTACTCTTTCAGCGCCGTCACGATATCCGTTGCAGGCACGTACTTGGCTTCGTAGACGTGGCGGATGCGTTCATCGACATCCTGACCGTCCAACTGGCGAATCAGGTCTTCGACCATGTTCAAGTCAGCCTCCGCGCCGGCTGCGATGACCGAGTTCGTGCGACGGTTGGCCGTAAACTTCAATCGTTGACCAGGGACGCGTCCCTCACCTCCGGCGGTTGAAGCTGTCGTTGCTGCCCCACCGACCTCCAGACGGGTTTCAGGTCCTTCACCTGAAGTGTCTTCTTCAAACAAGGTTGTCAGCACGTCCACGACTTCCTCGGCGTCGGCATTGGCAAGCGGGAACATCCTTATTTCGTTGAGAATCGGATCAATGCGATCGATCGACTGGATCATGCTTTCAAGCATATCCATGCTGGCTGCCGGCGCGAGTACAAACAGCGAATTGGTCCGCTCGTCCGGTTCGATGGTAATGTCCTGCCGCATCAGCGTGCGAAGTTTCTGCTGACCGTCGGGGAACGTCTCGATGAAATTCAGGATGACGGCTTTCTCGTCGTCGCCTTGGGCTTGCTCGCCGCCGTAGATCGTGCTGGTCAGCGTCTCGGCCAACTCGGTCGCATACGCACGCTTCAATGTGATGACGCGAAGCATCATCTCGGGTCCGGGCACCGACGTGTCCATCTTCTTGATGACGTCGGCGATGTTCGACATTTCTGAACCCGACGCCCAGACGACCAGTGAATTTGTGCGGGTGTCCGGTTGGATAGCGATGACGTCTGCTCGGCCGTCGCTGTTTTCGCCCTGCGATTCAAAGAGCGATTCCAGCGAGGTGGCTGTCGGTTCAGCTTTGGCCTGCTTAAGTGGGAAGATTTGTACCTGGCGACTGATCGACGACCGCACATCGAGAAGCGACAGCAGATGCGACACCGTGCTGTGATCTTCGGGTGACGCACTGCACACGATGCTGTTGGTGGCTTCGTCGGCCATCACGAAGATCGGCGTGCGTTCGCCGTCCGCACCTTCGTCGCGACCTTCAAAGATGTTCTTGATCTTGCTCGTCAATTTGACAGCCGACGCTTCTTTCAAGGCATAGACCTGAATGGCCGACCGCGCCGACACCGGCACGTCGAGCGACTCGAGCATTTCGGTCGAGCGCTTAATCGCGTCGCGCGACCCGGTCATGATCAGCGTGTTGCTCATCGCGTCGGGCACGATTGTGGGGGCTTTGAAGTCGCCGTCGGAATTGGCCTCCATGCCCTCAAACAACGTATCCATCATGCCACCGACTTTGACGGGATCGGCGTTCTTGAGTTTGAAGATCCGCGTGTCGGCATTGACCAGCGGGGCTCGGTCGGTGTCCATTTGCGAAATAAGCTTGTCGATGATGCTCAGGTTGGTCTTGGATGCACTGGCGATCACCGCGTTCGAGCGCGAGTCAGCCACCAGCGAGACCTTCTGCCGCTGCTCGATGATTTCGTTCTCCGCACCAACCGCACCGAGGTACAAACCTTCCTCAAACAGTTCGGTAATCTTCTCAGCCACGTTTTCGGCTTGGGCGTTTTCCAACGCGAAGACGCGAATCACGCCTTCCGGATCGAGTTCGACATCGAGCTTCTTGATCAACCGTACCATCTCGTCGTAATTGTCCTTTGACGATGCCACCAAAATCGTGTTGGTCACCGGCTCGGTTGCAATAGCAACCCGATCCGACGGATTCTCATTCTGCCCCTCAGCCAACCGCTGCTGCGAACGCTCCTCGAACAACTGTTGAAGCATATCGCCGATCTGCGTCGCATCGTTGTTGGCGAGTTCCAGCAAGCGAATCTCGGCAATCGGTGCGAGTGGCTGCGACTCCAACTGCTCGACGAGCCGTTTGATCTCCTCGAAGTCGTCCGGGCCCGAAGCGATCACCAATGAGTTGCTGCGCTGGTCGGCCACCACCACCGGCGAATCTTGCGGAATGTCAGCCTCACCGCGAAGTTCGGCTTTTCGCTGCCACAGTTCGTCGATCTTGGTTTTCAAATCGCCAGCCGACGCCACCGTGCAGTTCAAAATGCGGATCTGATCGCTGAACCGCTCCGGCGCGCCGTCGAGCGTTTCGACGATGGCTTTGATTTCGTCGAAATTGGCTTGGACAGCCGAGATAATCAGAGAGTTCGATCGGATGTCGGTCGAAAGGAAAATCTTCTCCTTGGCCAATGCGGCTTCACCGAGTTCGAGCTTCTCCATGTTCTCGATGCGCTTTTCCCACAAGTCCTCGACGATCTTACCGATGCGGGTCGCGTCGGTATTGGTTAGTGTGATCAAACGAATCGGATATTTGATCTCCGACATGGGCACATCGAGTTTCTGAATCAATCCATCAATCAAGACCAATTGTTCGGTGCGACCCGCCACCACCAACGTGTTCGTGCGGGCGTCGGCAGATATGGCCACGTTGTAAACCAGCGAACGCCCGATGGCATTCGTCGGAACAGCTTCGGTTGATTCGCTGCCGGGGGCTGGCTTGGGCAAGTCCTTACCGGCATCGAACATCTCGTCGAGCAATTCCTTCGCACCCGTTGCATCAGCATGGGCAAGCGGGAACACGCGGATGTTTTGCTCTTCCGCCAACGGCACACCATCGAGCAGCTTGATCAATTCGCCCAACGGCTCGATGTTTTCCTCAGCCGTCGCGCAAATGATCGCCTGCGACTCTTCGTCTGCAATCAGTTTGATCTGACGCTCAAGGTTGAGCACCGGTAATTCGACCTGCTCACCAGTGGGAGATGTCTTGATCATCCGCAGTCGGCGGATCGTCTCCTGCACCGCATCGGAAGCGTCAGCCGTCTTAAGCAAATCATCCAGCACTTCGACCAACCCCGTGGCTTTGCTGTTGAGCAGCGGGAAATGAACCAACGTCAAATCGCCAAAACCTTTCATGGGCTCGACGTCCAACCGGTTGATCAACTCCTGAATCTTTTCATGCTCCGTCTTGGGAGCGATCACAAACAGCGAATTACTGGCATCCAGTGGCGTGATCGTGATCTTGCTCGCAGGGTCCTCACCCTGGCGCTGACGCAACGCATTGACCAACTCCTCCAACTTCGGAGCGGCTTCGATCGCCTTGATATGCTTTAGTTCGTACGTCACCGAATCGAAATCCGGCAAACCGGCATCTTGTTCGTCAAGCTGCGCAACCATCCGCTCGACTTGATCCAACGTCGATTCAGGACCCGTCACCAACAAGATGTTACTTGCGATTGTTTGAACACTGATTTCTTCGTCTGGACGAGGAGAAGGACCTTGTAACTTGGTCGCGGCTTGCTGCACAACAGTGGCTATGTTCTGCGCGTTCTTGCTTTCGAGCTTGATAACACGATAACCCTGCGGTTGATACTCGCCATCGAGACGGCTCATCAACTCTTCGACAATCTCAAGGTCACCCTCTACAGCGGTAATGACGACGTTGTCGCCAACGACTTCGACTTTGATATCTGCGCCGCTTAGGTTGAGATCGACCGGCTCCCTCGGCGCGCGATCGTTTGCATCGTCAGCCTCGTCCGTATTGGCATCGGTATCGCGCCTATCATCGTCCGCTTGCCTTCGTCCGGTCGGCTGGCGTCTGCCCTCAGCATCATCGTCAGCCCGTTGGGCCAACAACGGTTGCGGCATCAGCACCAACCCAGCCAACACCCATCCCAAAATCGATCGCTTCAACATCGTCTCAACCCTTTATGCATCCACACCGCATCGCGCTTCGACGACCTCCATGTCGCCCAAGTCACATACGGTGTTGACTTGTGATTTCAAACCATCGTCGCAGACCAAGGTTGCAATACAACCCCAGCCCCCTCGCAATCGCGCGACGGTTATCCGAATGTCTGACAATTACTTAGCGTCGCCGCCCACGCCGCGACGAACGTCTCGAACCTTGTGAGTTATTCTGCTCGATCATGCCTTCAATGACACGCTTAAAATCTTCTGGATCCATTTTGTCCGGCGTCAGGATCAACGTCTTTTTCCCGCCAGCCGGTCCCTGCTGTTGAATCTGAGCGATGATCACCTCAGCCAAATCCAATTGCTTCTGGTCACCGGCGATCAACAACGAATTGCTCGACGAAATCGGTTCCACCGAAAGATTCCCGGTGTTGCGACCCGTGCGACGACCCTGCCGCGAGGACTGACCACGTGGCTGCATCGCGGCTGCCAGTGTTGCCTCGAGGGTTGAAGCGATGTCAGCCGCCCGAAACGCCGACGATAGTTGGATCAATTTGACGCGTTCGCCCTCGGCTTCTTCCGAGTCGAGTTGGTGGGCCAGACGTTCAATCTGGGCAAAGTCGCCCGGGTTGGCCCGCACGATCAGCGAGTTGGTCACATCGTTCGCAACGATCACTGGCGTCATGCTCGAACCACCGCCACCTCGGCGATTTCGATTACGATTTCCACCGCGGTTGGCGTTTTCCACAAAAAGCTGCGAGAGCGTCGGTTCAACTTCGCTGGCGATCGCCCGTTCGAGCGTGATGATCTGCGGGCCTGACTCGGCTTCGGTTTCGACGTCGATCTTCTCGATCAACGATGCCACGCGGTTGAGTCCGTCTTCATCACCGGTGACCACGAGCGTGTTGTTCGAGTCCACAATGCTGACGCGGATGTTGCCAAGCAATTCGTCACCACCTCGGCCACGCCGGCCGCGATTGTTGCCCGGCTTGCGTAGATAGTCTTCGATGATCGCCTGCATCTCGTCGGCATTGGTGTATTCGAGCGTGAAGGTGCGCACTGCTCGATCGGTATCATCCGGCAACATGTCAAGCTGTTCGATGACCGCGTTGATTTCTTTGAATTCATCGGGGCTGGCTTTGATCAAAATCGCATCAGAACCCGACGGTGCCGTAACACTGATGGTTTCCTGACCGCGAACGTTGCGCCCGCGCTGCACGAAGATTTCCTTGAGTCCACGGGCAACTTCACCGGCATCGGCATACTTGATCTGTACGACTTTCACGTCGCGAGAACCGCTGCCTTTCTGATCGTAGTCTTCGAGAAAAGCTTCGATCTCGCTAATGCGTTGCGGCGAGCCAGCCACCACGACGGCGTTCGAACCCCACGCCGGAACAACCTTGATCTGATCACGCGGACTGGCCCGTCGAGCCGATCGCCCCTGTCCAAACAACTGAGTCAACGCCTGAGCTGTCGAGCCAGCGTCGGCGAATTCAAGATTGAATGACTTAACTTCCTGCTCAAACTTTTGCGGAACATCCAGCGTTTCGATCAACTCGCTGATTGAAGCCAACTCTGCTTCATTGGCGAACACCAGGAGCGAATTCGTACCCGGGTCGGCAACGATCGCCAGACCTTGGTCGTCTCGACGACGGCGGCGGGTTCGCTCCATGATCCGCGATAGCTTGTCGGCCAACTCTTCTGCATTGGCTTCCTTCAAGGCGATCACGTGGGTCGTTCGCTGAACCAGCGATTCGGTGTCGACCGTGGCGATCAGCTCAGCCACCTTCTCTTGATTCTCTGGCGTGGCGCTGACAACCAGACTACTCGTACCCGAAACGTAGTTGACCTTAACCTCATCTTGAGGCTTCGCGCCGCGTGGAGCTTTGAAAGTATTTTGAACAGCCCGAACGGCTGAGTTGGGTTCGACGAACTGAATCTGATAAACGCGCACCACGGCGTCCGTTTGGGCATCGGGTTCTTTGTCGAGTTCCATGATGAGTGGAAGCAACTCGTCAAAGTCCTTCTGCGAAGATGAGATCAACAACACGTTTTGCTCGTCGTCGGCAACCACGCTGATGTTGTTGTTCGATCCGCGCCCTCGTCCGCGGAGCGATTTGTTGATGATGTCCGCGACGCTGGACGCCCGAGCCTCGGTAATCTGATAGATCTTTTTGACCGGTGCGGAAGGTCCGCTCGCGAATTCGTCGAGCTTTTTGATAACTTCCGCATCAATCTTACCGAGTTGACCAGCCGTCCCACGAACGATTACCGTGTTCGTCGACACGTTCGCTTCGGCTTTGGGCGGATCCAAACCGTCGGGCTGGGGACCGCCGTAAAGTCGATTGATGGTCGCCGCGATTTCACGGGCGTCCGAATCGTTGAGCGCGATGACTTTCGTCTGGATCTCCATCGGAGCAGCCGCTTCCACGTCGATCTCTGCCAACACGCGCGACACGAACGCAAACGTGATCGGTCCGCCCATCACCACCAGAGAATTGCTGCGCTGGTCGGCTTCGGCGCTGAAGGGATCGAGTTTCATCTTGGTACCGGTGGCTCGAAGCTGTTGAAGCAACTTCGTCACCATCTTGTTCATCTGATCCAAAACCAGCGGCGCTTTGGCATACTTGAGCTTGAAGACTTTGATGTCCAAACCCGTTTGTGGCACATCGATTTCTGCCACACGCGCTTGGATCTCGGCGTGCATGCTCTCGGGGGCTCGCACAAATATTTTCGCACTACCCGCATCTGGAATGAACTCGATTTGCGCGTTGGCACTTTTGGATTGCCCCTTCCCCTTGCCGACGCCATAGATCGCCTCCAGCGTTCCCGCGATGGTTTCGGCGTCTCCATTGAGAACATCAATCGCCAGCAGATTGCCGTCGTCTTGCTTCACGTCAAGCTTGGCAATCGCATCGCCGATCTTCTCAAACGCGCTCGACTTCGCACGGGCGAACACGGTGTTGTTGGCCACGTCGGCAGTGAAGATGGCCTCAACGTTGTCGGGGTGATAATCGCTGAGGTTACCGCTGCCCTGATTGCCCCGGCCGCTGCCACTCGAGTCGAAGAGTTTGTCGAGCAGCGACACCACCGATTCGGCGTCCGCATGGGCCAACCGAAACTCGCGGGTCTCAATCGGTTCCGGTGCCTGCTCTTCAATCTTCTGGATGATTTCTTCAGCCACATCCAAGATCTGCTTCGGAGCGCGGACCATGATCGTGTTGGTTACGTCGTTGCTGGCGATGGTGATCGTTTCCGTGGAACTGATCATCCCACCGTCACCGCCCATCAAACCTTGCAGCGCCATTGCTTCGCGCATCTGCTCCGCCGCAGCGGCAGCATTGTTATTCTGGTTGCGACCGCGCGCCGGCTGACGGGTGGGACGCCGTGACTGTTGCTGTTGATCCAAACCAAAGATTTGCTTCAACTGCGTCTCAACGTCGGAAGCCAACTGGTTGTTGATCTTGAAGAATTTGTAACCACTGTCGGAATCACCCTTGCGATCGATCGTCGCAACGAGTTCTTCAATCGCTGGATAAAGTTCCGTGGGAGCTTTGACGATGATCGCATTCAGTGCCGGATACGGAAACACCGAAATACCCGTTGGCGTTGATCCGGAACTCTTGGACTTGTCTTCATCATCATCCTCGTCTTTTCCACGACGGCGATCGTCCTTGCTGTCGCTTTCAGCACCGCTGGCTTCGTTTTGCTTTGCCAACGCCTTCATTTGCTTATTCATTGTTGCCTGCATTGCTGCCATCTGTTTATTAAGGGCAGCCTGATTATTTCGAGGATTAACGCGCCCTCGTGCGGCGGTTTGCGACTTGGCATTGAACATCGACTCCAACACGTCGGCTGCGACACTGGGGTCGACGTGCTGCAACTGCCATACGCGAATGTCCGGCAGCTGCGGAAGCTCATCCAACTCTTCCATGATCTTCTTGATTTCGTACTCAACCTCGCTGACCAACTTGGGCGGACCGGTGACACGAATCGAGTTGGTAATCGGGTCGATGTAGATGCGCACCTTCGACAACGCTTCGGACTTAGCCGCATCATCCGACTTGGCATCAGCAGCTTTACCGCCATCGTCTTTGGCTTGGGTGTTGAGCCGCTCTTGAAGCATTCGAGCAACGGCATCGTCCTGCTCGGCATCTACTGAATCCGTTTCGGCCTTCTCCTCGTCTTCGTCGTTGGCATCCGCAGGAGCGGTTTGACCGATTGATTCCAATTGGATCGCTTCGAGTGCCCTGAACATCGATGACGGAACCACACACGGGCTGGCTTCGGAGTCAGCCGTCAAGCGCCTGAGTCGCGAACCGTTGTTCTCTGTTTCAAATCCTTCGATCTCGACATCGAGGTCACCCAACCGCTCAAGCAGCATTGCGGCTACCAGGTTGGCTGGTCGATCCTTGACCGCTTTGATTGCCGTCTTGACTTCATTGGCCTTCCCCGGCAGATCGACGTAGTCGACGATCAACTTCTTCACCTTCGGAAGGTCTTCATCCATGTTACGACTTTTGATGACGAGCATTTGCGAATACGGAATGTAATCAACTTTGGGAGCATCCTTGTTCCAAAGCGCGTCGATCAACTCTTCCAATGTGTACATCGCGTCAAACGGATCGACGTGCTTGAGCTCGACCACTTCGCTGGGCATATCCAGAATAATATCGACAGCACCCGATTCGTAGACTTCAAAGAGCGCATCGATTTTCGCCAAATCCTGCGGCGATGCCCATACGATCATTTCGTTCGAGAAGTAGTTGGTGACGAGGCTGATATTTCCCCCGCGCCGTGGACCACCGAAGCTCAAATCTCCGAAGAGGTCATCGTCGCTGGACTTCTTGGCTTTGACAGCGCCCGAATCGATCACCGTCATGATCTCGTCCGCAAACTCCTCGACGTCCTTGCTGGTCAGCTTGTAGATTTTCATCTGCAAACCCATGCTGGCGTCGCTGTCGAGATCGCGAATCCATTTCTCGACCTTGTCGACCTCGTCGCTGGGCCCCTTCACCACCAGCGCATCACCGCCAGGTGCAGCCACGACCGTAATCACACCCGTCGTCTTCAGGACTGCCGAATTAGTCTTGCCACCACTCTTCGCACCCCTGCCTTTTTTCTTCGATATGGTTGCACTGGGTGCGGGCGAACCTGTGATCATCGCATTGATCGCCAGCGCCATCTGGTCAGCCGGCGACTTGATCAGCGGCACGCGTCGCACCACGTCCTCATTGCACTGTCCGTTTTGCACTTCGAGAATGAGCTTTTTGAGGTCTTCGATCAGCACACGCGGGCCAGCATAAACAACCCGCTTCGCACCCGTGTCAGCCGTCAACGTAATATCCGATTCCTTCTCCGACGACTCGGGCAGTTCACCGCTGAGGATGTACGCCTTCTTACGCAACTCGATGATTGGCAGGACCACGTCAACGATGACGGCTGGGTCGCACTGATCGACGTCGATGAATTCGTAAGCGAAACTCGGACCATCAACATCAGGTCGCAGCAGGTCAATCGCCTCTTCGATTTCGTCGAACATCTCCACCGGTGCGGAGATAAATATTTTCCGTGTCCCAGCCTGCGGGACAAACATGATTTGAGCGTCACCGCGCGAGGCCACCTTGGTGACGGGCTTGGTACCGCGGCGCTTCTTGCCAGCCGTTTTCTTCGGACTCAACGAACTGACGATGCGACTGTTATTAGGGAAGAACTGCGACAACGTCTGCGACAACTCAACAACATTCGTGCCGGGTTCAAATTCATACGAACGGATCGCCGTTTCGTCTTCGTTGCTGTCGAACTCCTCGATGAGCTGTGCGATCGTCTCCATCTTCTGCGGAGGTGCTGTCACATAGAGGCGGTTGCCGTAGTCGACAAACTGAACGGACGATGTTGATGTCGCAGGTGCCGCTTTTGATCTGCGCTTTCCTTTTGCCTTGGGTGCAGGCGCTGAGACACTGGATGTTTCCATCATCGCCTGGAGCAGCGGAATGATCTCGTCGGCAGTGACGTACTCCAACGTAAACGTCCGACGGATCAGCGCACCGGCTTTGATCGGGTCGAGGTCCACTGCTTTTAGAATGTGCTTCATGATCGCAAGCTGCGCGTCGGTCGCGTCGAAGACCATCAAACCCTGCGGCGATTCCATAAACGAGGGCGCACCTGGCCCTTGCTTCGCGTCAAACTGCGTTTCGAGCATGCTGATTGCCGAAGACGCATCGAGATAAATCAGCGGAATCACGTCGTACTCGGATTGAACAACCAACTCGTTATCGAGCTTGACGATCATGGGCTTGTACTTTTCGTTCCAATCGCTCTCCGTGCAAAAAACGTAAAGCGTATTGGTCGCGTCGTCGGCTTGGAATCGATTGCTGCTCGTGCTGCCCTTCCTGCGAGTCGTTCTTTTCTTTCCTTTGGTTGGTGCGGACGCCGTCGATGGCGATTCGCTGTCCCACTGCGTCAGAATCGAAATCAAAGATGACGGGTTGGTGTTTTGCAGTTTGATCATGTGAACGTCGGTTGATTCTTTGTCGGGCTCGATGTCCAACGTAGCAATGAGATCCCGGGCTTTGGTGATGGCATCAGGTGCACCAACGAGTACGATCGACTCGCCTTCGTTGTCAATCGTGCAGGTCACATCACTTTCCTGCTGCGAGCTGAGTATCTCGTTGATGAGCGCCACCAACTCCACCGGCTCGCGATGTTTGACCTCCACGAACTCCGTCAGCGTTTCATCGGGCACATCGAAGCGGGCGATGAGGGCTTTGGCCTCCTCGATCTTCTCATCGGAACCCTTCAAGATGATGCTGTTCATTGCTGGCCAATCGATCATCGTCAGCTCATCGAGCGATGCTGCCGCACCGGTTGATGATCGGCGTGGCCTGGTTTTTTTCTTGGATCCCCGTTTTGATCTGGTCTTTTTCTTGGGCTTGGGCGTGGTGCTGACGTCGGTGGACAGCATCGTTTGCACCAACGTCAATACGTCCGCCGACTTGGCGTGTTGAATCTCTACGATGACCGGATCAAACTCTGGATCGACCGTGGGCACATCGACGTAAACCAAGAACTTCTCGACCTCTTCGATCTTCTTGGGCATCGCATAGAGAAGAAGTGTGCCCATGTCGTCATCGGGTATCGCGACGATCCCCTGAGCTTGGGCCGTCGCCACACTCGACTGACTCCCCCTGCGCTTCTTTGCCGACGCTCCTTTCGCAGCATCGAACCCGTCCACCAACTGCCGCAGCGATTCGAGCGCTTCTGAGGGCAGGACGTTTTCGATTTCAAGAATGCGAACTTCGCGCGGGTCAGCCGTGTCGCCTTTGATCTTTTCGATCAGTTTCAGGTACTTGTTGATATCGCGGGCCAAGCCGAACACGTTCATCTGATTCTTATCCGGCACCTGGGCGATACGAACATAGTCGGGCATGAAGTCGCGGAGCGGTTCCAATTCGGCCACCGATCCCGACTCGGGCGTATAGATTAACATCGCCATTTCATTATCGCCGAGACCACTGGCCAGATACTCTTCAACGGTCGGAAAAATCCTTTCAAGTGGCAATGGGCGAAACCCTTCTCTGACCGACACAAGCTGTAGAACGGGTGACGACCCCGACTCATCCAGATATATCCAATACATGTCGTCCGGGTGCCTGAACAACAACATGCCGATGCGACCCAAAGCCGCTTGGAAATCCATCACCTCTGAACTGACAAACTTCACATCGCCCGCCGGGGCCTGCCCAAGAATCGGCAAACCCGACATCCTTGAAAATGACTCCACCAACTCTGCGTAGGTGCCATCGATGCTGAATTCATATGGTCGTTCGTCGTATGGCTTCAGGAGCTTTTCGGCGTCAACGTTGAGTTCGGGACGCAGATCAACGCCTGTCTTGGAAGCCTTGTCCTTCTTCGTATCCCGACCTCGCGACTTGCTCGTTCGACGCCCGCGTTTCTTTGATGAAGTGCTTTTCTTTGAGTCTTCCGCCTTGTCGTCATCCTTGGCATTCCTTGCGGAGCGCCGAGAACTGGGCGACCTGCGATCTGAGGACTTGGCGCGGCTGTTCTTTCGACTCGACGGACGCTTTGAGTCCTTGGCCTCATCAGATTTGGTCGTCTTTGGCTTGGCCGTGGGCTTGCGAGGAGGTGTTGGTTTGCGGCTACTTTTCTTGACTTCCTTCGCCTTTGAGGTCTCAGACTTGCCGGCTTCGCCTTGAAGCGCCTTGCTCAACTTCGCCGCATCTTCTTTTCCGCCTCCTTCGCGCTTGAGCGCTTCTTCCCACTTGGCCAAGAGAGCATCCATTTCGCGGATCTGGGCTTCTGAGACCTCTTGGTCAGCCAACTTTTCGATCTTGGCGAGGAGTTCATCCGTTGTTTCCTCATCAGCCGCCGAAGTGCCAGATGGAGACACCAAGATTCCAGCACCAGCGACAAACAGCCAGCACAAGGTGCAAAGCGCACGGCTGCGTCGACGCGTGGTCAGTTGGCCTCCCTTGCCAGGACTAACAAGCGGCGCGGAAGGGGATTTCAAATTCGTTCGGTTATTCTGTATTAGCATCGCATTGATCCCATGTCATTTCTGCGGGTCAGTTTTACTTGGACGCGCTTGCTCTTGATCAACCTCTCCTCGCTTCGCCGAGTTCGATTCATCTGGAGTTGCGGTCTTGGAATTCGGGTTACTTCTTGATCGAAAAGATCGAGGCATTCCTCGACGACCCTTGGTGTCTTCCGATCCATTGCTGCCGGCTTTTGATTTTACCCCCTCGGGTAATGGCGGCTGCATTTGAGTCTTGGTTTCTTTCCGAATACCCGACGTTGTCGCGTCAGGGGGGACAGCCTCAAAACGCTTGTCAGCCGCCGCAGCGCCATTTGAATCAACGCCGTTTGATCCAACGTCCGGGTTATTTCGGTCGATTCCCATCTGCTTCATGAGCGACTTGGCGCTGACGACACCATTGGACGTCGCATGCGGAATATCGTTGGCCGTCTCGTCTGGCGGACCGACGAAAGCGTCATCAACCGGCTCGGGAATCACCATGGCCTGGCGCTTGGCATCCTGCGCTTTTCTTTCCGCGTCTTCGATGGCGTTGCGCCGATCTTCTGCATCGAAATACTGCAACATCGCCACCTGGATTTCCGGCCAATCGTCGGCATCCTGCAACGCGATGGCATCCGAAACATATTGACCCAGCGGGTAAACGTAATACCCGTAATCTTCCTTGAAACTCACGACACCGAGCGCGCTGACCAGCACCAACGTTCCACCGTCAAACTCTTCACCGAGGGCAACGTGTATCGTGGACTCGTCAACGATGTTCGATAGGCGAATCTCGTCCACGCCATAACGCATCACCATCTTAAGCATCCATTCCGAAGCATCGTCCCAATGGGGCGGGCCCGTGGGCGGTGGAGGCGGAGGTGGCGTGTGCTTCTTGTCCTTTTCTGGCCCAGGTGGTGGCGGAGTTGGCGGTGCCGGTTTTTCATATGGCGTAAACGGCTTCCAGCTTTTGAGCTTTGTAATGTTCTTCATCGCGTACTTAAGGATGTAGTCGGGCTGTTTGCCGACTTTAAAGTCAAGCAGCTCCTCATCCGGCAAGACCAACACTTCAATCTCACCCGTCAGCTTCACTTCGTCATGCCGCTGTCGTTGTCGAGCCGACGTTGGTTCCAACTTCAACGAGTTGAACCGCGCGATGTACGGGATGCGATAGAACCGCCGAACGAAATCCACGCTCTGACGAAACGATCCGATCGCCGACATCGAGATTTGAATCGTGACGACCTTCGAGCGCTTGTCGATGGGCCGCGGTTCCTTCGGTGTAATCACCGGTTGACGAAGCTTTGCATCGCGCACCAAACCACTGATGCAATCGTAAAGATCATCCCGCGCGTCGTCGGGCTTGGTGGTCTTGGTGCGTTGAATGTACCCGGCATACTTCTCACTGAGCTGCGCTTCCAGTTTGTCATGGTCCTCTATGACCGCGTCCAACTCCCGTTGAGCGATACGAACCTGCTCGGTGTTGAACAGCGGATCGATGAATACCGGCTTGGCATAACGCCCCGCCAATATCAGCATCGCGACCGTGATGAATGCGATCCCAAGTCGTTTTTCGCGCTGGCTCATAGGTCCTCAAACTCTACTGGAAGCACAAACACCTCAGGGCTTCTGGATGAAAACGTGCTTCAAGATGAAAATCGCAAAATCACTTCTTTTCGACTTTGCGTTCAATCACAACGTCAATCGATCCCGACGTGGGGTACTGCTCCTTTGAACTCTTTTCCGTCATGCGGCCGGCAACGGCATTAAAATACGTGTCTTCATCGTTGCGAAGTCGAAACGCATCGATCTTTTCAACCGTATCCAACACAGTCTGGCGATTCTTCGCCTCCAGCTTCATCGTGATCTCCGCACCCTTGGCGTCCATGTCGATCATCTTCAAAAGCATGCTCTGGTTCGAAGGCAACAGGCTGGCCATTCGATTCAACTCGTCCAACCACACCACCTGATCCTTATCAAACGAATCCGCAATCGCGATCTTCTTGTCCTGGATCTTCTCCAAGTCGCTGATGCGTTCTTCGTAGTCATCAATTTTTGTTCGAAGGTCACCGAGCGCTTGATTCTTCGGCATGATGACTTTCCAGTACAACCCCACCAAAAACGAAACAACAACCAATGCCGCGATGGCAAATACCGGCGCTTTCTTCAACCGTCGTTCAGCCGCCGTCACCGTGCGCTTGGGGTGCAAGAAGTCAAAATCAAATTGCGAATCACCGGCGTGGGCTGTGACCAAACCCAATGCCGCAGAGAACGCTCGCGCTTCTTTGCCTTTTTCTTCCGGCCAACCGAACTGAGCCGCCGGGTTGTACAATTCTACCGTCGCCGAATACCGCTCGCCCAAAGCACGGGCAACGTGCTCTTCCAAACCCACGCTGCCACCAACGACGATCATGTCCACGTTGACACCGGGCGTCGAAGACCGAAACGCTTCAATCGTTCGCGTGACCTCGACAACCAACGCGCTGACCACCCGATCAACATCCGACGATCCGCCCATCGCTCCTGACTTGGGAAACTGAATGATTGCAGAGTCCGCCGAGTCATCCGGAGTAGTGATCGCCGAGTCGGCTTGTAATTGATCGCTACCGGGTGCGACGGGTTTGGGAATCGACACCGACCCCGCCCGCGAAAACGACAGCTTACCGTTCGTCACCACGTCGATTTCAGTCAGCCTCGGCCCCACATCGACCATCACCACGCACTCGTATCGGCCAGCTCCAAACAACCCGTGGATGGCTTCCTTGTTGGCGTACGGTCGCAGTCCAAGACGGGCCAACTTCAACCCGGCTTGCTCGCAAGTCTGCTGGTAATACTCAACGACTTCGCGCCGCACCGTTCCCACCAACACGTCAGCCGGCCCATCGCCAGAAGACTCGGGCATCGCAAAATCGACGACGGCTTGGTTTAACGGAAATGGAATTTCCTTACCGATCTGAAACTCCACCATCGCGGGCAGTTCGTTCGGATCGGTCATCGGAAGTTTCAATGTCGTCAGCAGCGCTTTGTCGCGGGGCACGTCGAGGATGACGCGATCGGTGCGAATCTTCTGCTGCTTTAAGATGTCGCGAATCATCCCGCCAAGCTGCTCGGCATTGGACACGTCGAGTTGTTCAGGAACATCTACGCTGAACAGCCGGTCGATGCGCACGTTGCCCTTGCGCAACTTGGCGTGCACAAAGCGGATGTAGCGCGCGTCCCAGTCGACGGCTAATATGTTTCGATCAGTCTTCCGCAATGACAAGGCGTCGTTCTCCTTCGCGTCCCCGAACCGGATAAGCCAGCCCCAGACGCGTGAGATCTCGGTGATACACAACTTGAGCCAACGGTCCGCGCATGTCGACAACGACCTGCAAGCGCGAAAACACGCCCACATGATCCGCGAAACCGATAGACTCTATCGAAAACTGCCGCCCCCTGGCGGTGATTTGATTCTCTACTTTTGAAAACGCCTGGCTATCCAAAATCTTTTCCGTAAGAAGCCAACCAATCGTTGACTTGATCGGACCTGTCAACGTGGCACGCTTCTGAATCATCAGTGGAATCGCTTCCGGAGGAAGATCTCTGATGCACGCCAACACGCGAGCCGGTGCCGTGTTGATGTTGATCAAACCGTACTGCTCCGGAGCTTGATTGAGCGTGCAATAATCGAACAACTTAGCCACAGCTTCACCCCGCAGCGGCGACGACCGCAAGATGTTGTCGATCGTTTGGTCTTCGAGGTACTGAGCCAGCGTATACGTCTTGGCCGTGCCACGTTCCCGCGTTGCCCCAATCAAGAAATCCACGACCTGCTGATCGTTGAAAACCTCTTCCAATCGCGGACGAAGTTTGGAGGCTTCGGTGAACATGTAGATTCGCGGTTTGTTGTCGGTGCTCACACTAAAGTCGTGCGAATACACCGTGATGTAAGGCAGCAATCCGCGCTCAAGGAATCCATCGCCATTGTCCATTGGAAACGACGTCTCACCGTCATCTTCGTTCGGCGTCAGCAAACCGTTGCGATCGTAATCTTCTCCGTAAAGCAATTGCCCGGTCATTCCCTTAACCATGAGCAACTCTTCAACCGTCTCGAATGGACTGTTCTTCGCCCGATGCGGTGTCGGAAGCGACCCGTAGTAGTCGCTCTCAGCTCCAAATTCACGCGGTTCATTATCGGGATCGCGCCAATCCATGATCGCGTGGACCAACTCCAACGGTTCGCGGCCATCCTTGATGAGCGGGGTGATCAGTTTCAACAACTGCCCCTCGCTCGCATAATTGATATTGAGTTTTGCCGATTCATCTGTGACGCCGAAGCGTACCAGCGTTTCATCATCGAGCGGGTTGTCGGCCACAATGCTGAATCGATACGCAATTCGATCTTCCGACTCCTCGCTCAACTCACCCTTGCCGAGATTTTCTTCCGTCGCTTTGGGACTCCACACCAATGCCTGATCGAAACGCGCCGGATTGTGGTACCACGCCTGCGGGTTGTCGCGCTCGCTACGCAACATGTGCTTGACGGCATCCACGCCAGCCTCTGCCGCCAACCGACACTGCAACCGCTGCGACATCGCCATGCCCGCC
>BQJS01000074.1 GCA_021604825.1 Phycisphaerae bacterium
ACAACGTATCGTTAAGACCATCGACCCATCGTTCCCACACAATGACCAGTACGCTCGCGGCCGAACGCTTATTGGGCACGGGATCAATCTTTTTTCGCCGGGGATTCCCGCGTTTTTAATGGGAGCGGAGTTCTTGGAAGATACGGACTTCGGTGCTGATGCTCCCGGTGAACCAGAGGCTCGGCTCGACTGGAACAAGCCGGGAACTTACGGCAATTACATGCAGGCGTTTAGGGACATGATCGCCCTGCGTACGTCTCACCCGGCATTGCGCAGTACGTCGGCTTATCAGATCAACCATCTCAACGATACCGATGATATCATCGGCTTGCATCGATGGAACAGCAACGGTGACGTGCTTCAAGTCGTCATCGGACTAAACAACTCCGACAAGTTCAACTACCACATCGGATTTCAGCAACAAGGCGTGTGGCGCGAGATCTTCAACAGCCAAGCCAGCGATTACGGTGGAACGGGTTTGGGCAACGGCGGTTCGATTACCACCACCAGCGTGACCAAAGACGGCTATGCGAATTCGGCGTTCATCACGGTTCCAGCAATGAGCGTCACCGTTTTCCAATGGTCGCCTGAAGATGTGAATCTCGACGGAACCAGCGATTTGTTCGACATGGCCTTGTTCCAACGATGCGTTGGCGGTGGGCCTGATTGTTCGATCAACGCCGACCTCAACAGCGACTCAAACGTCAATGCTGGCGATTGGGTATTCATAGGCCCGCGTGTTGAGGGACCGGGGCAGTAGGCAACTCGTAGGGTGGGCCGTGCCCACCAAGTCGTTGCATGCGGACTACGGTGGGCACGGCCCACCCTACATGGCTACCTCATTAGCAGAAGTCCCGAATGTGCAGGCAGTTCGGCCTTGGTGCTGACTTGCCGAAGGCGGTCCATCGAGGCACGGTCCGCATCGGCATGCACAGACCATTGACCGGGCGGTAGCTTGAACTCGGTCATACTCGATTCGCCGTTGAACAAAACCAGCACTTCTTGTGCGGCTTCCCCTTTCAGCCCTCGCCCATCGATTCGGTAAACGATGCATCGATCACTTGGCGATCTCGAAATACGAATACGTTTGCGAACTTCAGTCGCGGTCTTGAGCTGAAATGCTGGATGGGCTTTCCGGATCGCGATCATTCCGCGACTATATTCAAACACATCCGAGTATTGTTTTTTGCGTCGCCAATCGATCATGTTGATCGAGTCCGGTTGGTTGTAGCTGTTGTGATTCCCCTGCTTGGTGCGACACATTTCCTGTCCGCTGTGCATGAAGACGTGTCCTTGCGAGGTCATTAGGATAAGCGTGGCGAACCGCATCATGCGGCGGCGCTCGGCGTTGCTCGCATTCGGTGTGCTTAGCAGCAGCTTGTCCCACGCGGTCAAGTCATCGTGGGCGGCGAAGTAGTTGATGGAATCGGTCGGGTTCTTCGCCCAATCGTCAATGGAACCTACAAGTCCCTTGATCACACCCTCGACACGGTCGCCGGTTTGGATGAAACCCGCCGAGCCACCGACACGATCGCCTTTGATCGCATCGCGAAAATGATCGTTGAACGCCCCGATACCGGTGCCAGCGATGCGACGTTTGTCCGTCACCGCCTCAAGCGTCGTTGCGCTTGCGGCCCAAGGTTCGCCATAGACGAGAATGGCCGGGTTGATCCCTTCCAGTTCAGTGCGCAACTGCTGCATGGTTTGCAAATCGACCAATCCCATCAAATCAAAGCGGAACCCGTCGAAGTTGTAGTACCTCGTCCAGAACTTGCAGGAATCGAGAATGAACCGACGGCCCATGGGCGTTTCGCTGGCGAATTCGTTACCACAACCCGAACCGTTGGAGTAACTCCCGTCGTCGTTGAGGCGAAAGTAACAACCAGGGGCGATCTGGTCGAACGAAGACTTCGATGACGTGTGGTTGTAAACCACATCGAGAATGACGCGGATACCGCGCGCATGCAAAGCGTTGACCATCTGCTGCACTTCGAGAATCTTGGACTCGCCCAATGGGTCGGACGCATACGCACCATCTGGCGAATTGAAGTGGACGGGCATATATCCCCAGTTGTATGCCGTATCGTCGGATTCGTCGTTGTCGAAATCGTGAATCGGCATGATCTGGACGTGGGTGACGCCAAGTTCGACAAGATGGTCCAGTCCGGTCGATATGGACTGATCGTCGATGAGACGCCGTCCAGATTCGCTCAGCCCAGCGTACTTGCCACGCATCAACACATCTGCCCGGGGATCGATCGTAAAGTCGCGTACGTGAAGTTCGTAAATAATCGCGTTTACAGATAACGGTCGATTACTGAGGTCGACGATTCCTACGCCATGTGGCTTCTCGTTCGGGAATGTATTGATGGGATCGAAAATCAATGACCGCGCATGGCGGCCTTGCGTGCAGCGCGCGTACGGATCGGTGATTTCACGATTCTTATCGAGGCCCGGCCCGTCGACTTTGAAGGCGTAATACTTGTCCAGTAAATCCCCCTTGATGGCGGTACACCAGACTCCATTTCCCCGATGCTCCATTTCGTACTCAGTGACGCCAATTGGACTCTTTACATCACTTGCGATGACGACCCACGCCGCCGTTGCCTGAGGAGAGAACAACGCGAAAATGCTAAGCTTTGGGGAATAGGTGTGGCCTAACGGGAAATCGCTTTCCGCTTGCGCCGGTACGAATGGGGTGCAGAGAACGAGTGCGAGCATGATGGGCCGTACGGTCGCAAATCGAGAGTTCATTTCTTGTCGGGCTTTCCAAAAGAACATGGTGGCATAGTGGAACAGTTTCATGTTATCAGCGTTGAACTGATTATAAGTCAGTCCATCGCGCTTGCCCATCAACGAACCCGCGCACTTCGCAGAACTGATTAACATTCGTGGTGAATTGGGGTTGAGAACGATCATGCCACTGCGGTACACTTCATGAAACGTTGCACGCTCGGCGCAGCGTTTTTTTCAACGGGCGAAAAGGGAATCTGCGTTCATGAAGCATCGACGACTTTCGATGGGTTTCGCTACTTGCGCCATGGTCGGCGCGGCATGCGCGTTTCAAACGTTTCAGGCAAACGCTGAAAACCTTCACTTCACATATCTGTGGCATCTTGAGCAGCCGATCTATTGGCCCGACCAGCAACCAACAGGGGCGGACCATTACGAAGACGCCTGGATGTCGATTCAGCGCACCGATCTGGGGGCCGCACATCCGGAAAACAACCTGCGTGACATTTTCGGTTGGGCTGACCGTGTCGCGGCGTATCAATATCGCTGCGCGGATGCGATCAGTGCCATCAGTGGATACCCAGAAGCCGGCGCTCAAATCAGCTACTCCGGCGGACTCATCAAGAACGTGGCAAGCCTGGGGGCGGCGAACCAGCTTGGTTACGGTTCAAACTGGGCCAGCAGCCTGAGCAACGCCCGCGGATGGAACACGGTGGGGCAATCCAAACCCCGCTGCGACATCGTTGTGTTCCCGTTTCACCACCCGTTGCTGCCACTTTGCGATGAGGCGACCGTTCGCAAGGAAATCCAACTCTACAAAGCCGCTTATGCAGGTACCTGGGGAAGTTCACCCGGCATCTCCAAGGGCTTGTTTCCACCGGAGATGGCATTCAGCACGCGGATTGTACAAGTGTTGGCAGAAGAAGGCATCGAGTGGGTGATCGTCAGCGGCGAACATGTTTCTAGAGCCTGCGCGGATTTTCCAACCGTACTTGGAACCGGCGGCATCAATTGCGATCCCCCCAACGCAGCCGACCAATTGAATCCGGCACAGGTCAATTACTTCCGCAAACAGATCGACCGAGGGTGTTCACCCGCAACGGCGATGCCATTCGGCTACACCCCGCATCGCGTGCAACACATCGACCCGAATACGGGGCAGGTGTACAGCGTCGTCGCTGTGCCAGCCGCTCAAGCGCTCGGTTGGGACGATGGTTATTCGCCTTTGGGCATTGGATCTTTTGACACGTTGAACGCTTACAACGAGCAGGCCCGACCGATGCTGGCGCTACTTGCCCACGATGGCGACAACGCGTGGGGCGGCGGGTTCAGTTATTACATGGAAGCCACGCCGAATCTTGTGAACACGGCGCAAGCGGCAGGATACACGGCGACCGTGATTGAAGAGTATCTTGCGGATCATCCCGTTCCTGCGGGTGACGTCATTCACGTAGAAGACGGTGCGTGGGTTAATGCCGATGGTGATTTTGGTGCGCCGCAGATGCTGAATTGGAATTGGCCACTGGTCAGCGGCGGGGCGATTGATATTCCAGGTGGGTGGGCTGAGGACGAACGAAACTGGGCTGTGATCACCGCCGCCCAGAATCGCGTGGAAACGGCTGAGCAAATCGCAGGCAGCGCAGATATCAACGAGATCCTCAACCCCGGCGCATCAACGTCAGCTGTCGAACGTGCTTGGCACTATTTTCTTGGCTCGTTGAATTCGGGCTATATGTATTACGGCACCGTATTGGATATGGAAGTAAAGCCAACCGTCGCGTGCAACGAAGCCGTCGAACATGCCGACACAGTGATCGGCGACGGATCGCTGGATACGACGGCGCCAACCATCTGGATTCCGCAGCGTCATCCGTGGAATCCGGGTTCGGTGAACTTCGGCCCGCAGTACGGTTATCAGCAATTTGTATCCGACGGCGACTTCTGGATTTGGACGTTCGCGTATGATGTTTCAGACATCGCAAGCGTCACGCTCAAATACCGCATTGATGTTGACGGGACAAACCCGCTTGCTTCGTCGCAGAATGAAACCTACGCGGGAGGCGCCCAAGTCGGCCCATGGCAGTCGCTGACGATGACGTATCGCGACTTTCCGGCTGGCAACGTCAACAACGATCCGTCGATCAATTTCTTTGAAATGCCGCAATACATCGCGGATGAGTACTACGTCGAAGTGCAGGATCTGCGCGAAGTGCTCCTCGACTACTACGTCGAAGCCGTTGACGGAAAGGGCAACATCAAGCGAAGCCCAATCCAGCACGTTTACATCGGCGACGGTGTGGGTGGCGGCGGAACGGGCGGCGATGTGGTGACGGTCACGCCAGAGCCACCGCAAGCCGGCGGAAGCGCGACGATTTCTTACGACCCTGCCGGTCGCGTCTTGGAATCTGCCGGCCAGGTTTACATCCACTACGGTTTCAACGGATGGGATCCAACGATTGCACCCGACCCGGCGATGACGTGGAACCCGGTTGATTCGGTGTGGGAGATTACCGTTCCGGTTTCATCGTCGGCGAGTGTTTTGGACGTGGTTTTCAACGATGGAGCCAGCACTTGGGACAACAACGGTGGGGCGGATTGGCATGTTGTTGTTGAGGGAGGCGTCGAACCCGCGCAGCAGTGGGATTTGGATGGTCAACTCGATGCGAACGCGACATTGATCGACAGCAACGCAGGCATGGTTCTGCATGCTGGCGTGACAGGCGATCAGTTGTATATCGCCGGACTCGATGCACGTGGCGGCAACGATCATTTTTTGCTCGTAGCCGATACGCCGGGGCCGATGGGAAGCGCGCCGTGGTCCAAGGCGGGGCAGGTGGCTGGCTGGTCGGCATTTGTTGGAAATGAAAATGACAGCGGATGGTCGGGTTGGTTTGATCAAGCCGGACAAGCCGATGTGGTCGCCAGCGGTGGCACCGGATTCCTCGAAGCCACGATCAACCTTGCCGACGAATTCGGCGTGATGCCTGATGTGATCTACGTCGCCTTTGCGGCCTATCCGAGTGCTGACGCGTCAAGCCTGTTGTCCGCGATGCAAGTTCCAGCGTCCACAAATGGCGACGGAAACATCGATGGGGCCGAATATATCGCGATCAATACCTGCGACATCCGCATCGACCATGACGTGTTTGATCTCGACCGAAACTGCGCCTTTAATCTCGCGGACTACGAAGTGTTTGTCGATTGCTTCGCGGGCCCGGAAAACGGTTCATTGGGGACATGCCCAGCCAACGTAGACAGTGATTTTGACCAGGATGGCGACACCGATCTCGCTGACTTCGCCCTGATGCAACCGAACCTTTTTGAATAAGAACTGGATGATTTCATGACCAGCCGCATCCTCATCGCGCTCCTTGCGATTTCGTTGTTTTCAACGGCACTTGCGGAGCCCTTGGACGGTCGCGAAGTCGTCGATGACGTCTTCTATCACATCATGCCGATCGCATGGCGCGATTCGGACAGCGATACGTTTCGCTTTGGCGATTTCGACGGAATGACTGCATCGCTCGATTACCTGGAAGATCTCGGCATCACTGCGATCTGGATGAACCCAATCTTCCCGTCATCGGCATACCACGGATATCAACACGGTCGCGGTGACTTGCTTAACTCGGCTTTCGGAACCGAGCCAGAGTTTCTCAACTTCGTCAATCAAGCCCACGCGAGAGGCATCAAGGTATTCGTTGACTTTGTGGTGTACGGGATCAGTCACGATTCAACCTGGTTTCAAAGTGCATTCGGCAATCCGGGCAGCCCGTTTGATTCGTACTTGGCCTTTTGGAATGGTTCGAACACGGATTACTTGGGTTCGACTTACAACTCTTGGAACGGCGCACCGGTTGGCTTTATTCACTGGGATTTACGCGATCCTGGTCCGACCGGACTGGTGACTAGTTGGACGCAGAAATGGCTCGATCCGAACAACGATGGCGATCCGTCGGACGGAATTGACGGGTATCGACTCGACCATGTGTGGAATCAGTATCCGAGTGGTCCCGATGGTTGGGGCTATAACATTTCGTGGTGGGAGACTTGGAACGCGGCGCTCGAATCGGTCAACCCGGACGTCTTCATTTTTGCCGAGCAAGCCGATTGGGGCAGCACAGGGTCCGATTTGCTTTCTGCGTTTGATGCGGCATTTACGAAACCGTTTGAGTTTGCCGCGCGCAGCGCGTTGGCCGACGAACAAGCAGGGGGGTTGTATGGCTCGATGGCTGCAACCTTGGGAGCGCTTCCGGCAGGCAAAACGAATCTGGCAATCATTGGTGATCATGACGTCGATCGGTTGTCCTCGGTCATTGGTGGTGGCATGAGTCGGGCAAAAGCAGCGGCAGCTGTCCTCCTGACGCAACCATTTCCACCGATCATTTATTACGGTGATGAGATCGGGATGTTGGGAACCAAGCAATCGTACGGCAGCGACGCGAACGACATTCCCTTTCGTGAACCGTTCAAGTGGAACGCGGTGGCGGGCCCGCCGATGTCGAATTACTGGGCGCTGAATTCGCAAGCGTTTAACAATCCATTCTCAAGTAACAACGATGGTCGATCGGTTGAAGAACAGGAAGGCGTATCGGGTTCGCTCTTGGAAACCTATCGCGAGTTAATCGCAGCTCGCAAGGCGAATGTGGCACTTCGTCGTGGCGAATACTTCGAGGTGGCTGCGTCGCGGACGGATACTTGGTCATTCATTCGACATGCCGACGGCGAGCAGACGTTGATCGTCGCCATCAATCTAAACTCAAGCGCGGTGATCACATCATTGAATCTGGATGTCACAATTCCCGGCGGTACATCCACGGTGCAAGATGTACTTGACGCGTCGTTTGAATCAAACCTGACGGACGCAAACAAGGGAGCCTACTTTGTCTCAATCCCTGCTCACGGCGTGCGGATTCTAGAAGTCACCGCCACCCCCCAACCGCCCGCGCCACAGGAAATTGACGGGCTCAACATTCCACAAGGGTTTGGCGCAGGTGCGTTGATTGCGACGCAAGACAACGAAACCGGACTCGGTGATAACGTCAGCGAATTAAACCAGATGTTTGTTCGCGTGGAGACAGATGAGATTCACATCGGTCTGACCGGCAATCTTGCGACGGACGGAACGGGGATGGCCCTCTTTCTCGATTCGATTCCCGGCGGACAAAACGCGCTAGATACCGCCACGTTTCCGACACCTCCGAGCGGTATTCCACAGTTGACCGGCTTAACGATGGAATCCGGTTTCAGCCCCGACTTCGTGATTTTTGTCAATGCGTTTGGCGGGTCGGTGTATGTCGATCACTACGAACTCGCCAGCGGCGGCGGGGGCGTGAAGCGTTTTATTGGCAGCGGAACCGTTGGAGATCTCGATGGATTTCTAAATGGCGGCAACAATCCAAACGGAATGTTGGTGGCGATCAACAATGCAAACACCAATGGCGTGACGGATAGCAGTGCGAGTCAGGCTGCGACTGCGACCAGTGGGCTGGAATTGTCAATCCCGCTCGCAGACATGGGTCTGGTTGAAACAAGTGGTACAGCCAAGATGCTGGCGATGTTGTTGAGTAGCGGCGGGCTAGTGAGTAATCAACTTCTTCCCGGTGTGGGTGGCGGACAAGGGTTGTTGGGTTTTGCGCCGTTCGACTTGGATGCGGTTCCTGGCGACCAAGTGGTATCGATAGCTTTGTCGCGGATTCCTGGTGATTGGGATGGTGACGGTGACGTTGATCACGATGACTATTCGGCGTATGCGTTATGCATGACCGGCCCCGTTGCCGGAGCATTGGGGCCGGGTTGCAATGCGTTTGATTTTGACGTCGATCAAGACGTTGACATGACCGACTACCAGATGTTCGTCAGCGTGTTCGCACCATAGTGGCGAAACGCTTACGCATGGGTTTCCGAAGTTCCCGTCGCGGCACGCCAGTGATGCATCAACGTGGTAATCGCCCAAACGGCACCGATGGCATACGACGCCATCGCACCATAAAGCCAATATTGACCCGACGGGGTTTGTTCAACGTCGCCCCAAAGTGTTTGCATGGCCACACCAATGGTCATGGCGTAGTAGACAAAAAAGACAATGATGAAGCATGCAAAGAAGTGTCGATCCATCAAACGAAGGTCATTGCGCGATTCGAGCCATTCTTCCCAGCCCACAATGGAGTTGAAATTCGGCTCGATGACTTGACGAATGTATCGACCACACCGCATCAAGGCGCTTTGTTCTGCAACGAACAGAATGATCGTGACAAGGACGACATATGGCACGAGAAGCGAAACGAATTTGTCTGTGAAGCCTGCTAGAAACGTAATAAGCGGGACACCAAATAAGCCGATCGCCACAATCCAGAACGATCGCGCTTTGACAGCTTTGATTTCTTCGCGAATGGTGTTGAATTGGTGCAACAGAAATGCGTCAGATTCCATTTCAGATCTCCCGTCGTAGCGGTGTGCCGAAATCGGAGTGCCAAAATCGGCGAACGGCACCGCGGCTGATTTGTGTGCGTTGCATGACCAATATAGGGGAATCCCCCAAGCAAACCAAGGGATGATTCAAATGCAATCTTTCCCAATGACCAGTGAGAATTCGGTTCTCAAGCGACTGCACCCACCTTGCCCACTTCACCCGGGCCACGCAGACGCTTTGTTCGGTGCGATGCCGCAAGTCTGGTTGGTTGTGGTTCTGTTGGCGTTGAACGTTGCCGTCGCGCAAGTCGGTCCAGTCAACAAAGGCGACAATCCGCCCGCTGCACCCAAGCGACATCACGTCCCAGCTTGGGCAGCCGACGCCATTTGGTACCAAGTCTTTGTTGCCCGCTTCGCCAACGGTGAGACGTCCAATGATCCGCCCGGCACACTTGCCTGGACCAACGAATGGGAACAGTTTCATTCCGACGAACAAGGTGCGCTTCGGCGGCAACTTTTGGACCGATGCTACGGCGGCGACTTGCAGGGGCTTCGCGACAAACTCAATTATCTTGCCGAATTGGGCATCAATGCGATCTACCTCAACCCCGTCTTTCAAGCCGACACCCAGCACAAGTACGACACCGCAGACCACCGCCATATCGACGACTCGTTTGGAATCGCCGACAGCCGACTTGCTCTTTCCGGAGAGACCGAGGATCCGGCCACGTGGCAATTCTCCAAGAGTGATCGACTGTTCCTCGAACTGCTGAAGGAGGCACACGCACGTGGTATCCGCGTCATGATTGACGGCGTGTTCAACCATGTCGGCCAATCGTTTTGGGCATGGGAAGATGTGAAACGAAACGGGCGTGAATCGCGTTATGCGAACTGGTTCGCGGTCACGAAGTGGGAGCCAACGCTGGCATGGAATGCGTGGGACGGACCCAACGGACGACTGGTCAATTTTCGGCAAGTTGAGAATGGATTGGACCCTGACGTCGAGCGCTACTTGTTCGATTCCGTTCGCCGCTGGATGGATCCGAATGGTGACGGCGACCCGTCGGATGGTGTCGATGGTTGGCGATTGGACGCAGCCGAACGCGTTCCGCACGGCTTTTGGCGGCGTTTTCGCAGGGTGGTCAAGTCGATCAACCCAGACGCTTTGATTGCCGGCGAAATCTGGATCGATCCGGCACCGTGGATGGATGGAGAGCAGTTTGATGTCGTGACAAACTACCCCGTTGCCTTCGCGATCTTAGAGTTGGCTAGTGCGAAGGATTCTGAGTCGGGTGCGCTATCGATGACCGACTGGAGTGACCAGGTCGTGGCCTTAAACGATCGCTTTGACAAGCCCGTGATCCATTCCATGATCAACTTGCTGGACAGCCACGACACAGCCCGCGCGATTACTCAGCTGAACCGCCAAGCTGAGAAGAATCCCGATCCAAACGCGCGTTCGCCGATGCCGCAAGAGGTCGCATTCGATCGTCTCAAACTGGCGGCGTTTCTTCAGTTCACGCTGCCGGGTGCACCGATGATCTACTACGGTGATGAAATCGGAATGTATGGAATGAATGATCCGTTTTGTCGAGCGCCGATGTGGTGGAACGAAACGAACGCGTCGAACAATCATTTGCTTCAATACTACAGGCAACTTGTCAAACTGCGTTCGCAACTTCCAGAATTGCGGCGCGGCTCATTTCAGATCATTCATGCCGACACTCAGCACCGCACCGTTGCCATCAGCCGCCACGACACGAATCATCGAACAATGCTCTTGATTAACGCCGATGCGAAGAAACACTCGGTCGAATTGGTTACTCAAAAACATTCTGAATGGCTGGAACTGTTTCATACGGACGGGCCTGAAATAAACGTTACGAGTCGCCAAGGTCGGTTGCGGGTACGCGCCGATAAACAAGGAAGAGTCACCATTGACTGCAATCCACGTTCGGGAGTTTTGTTGCGCGAAGTGCGCGATAAATTGTCGTCCGAGAGTTAATTCACGGGCACGCGAAAATGCCACTGTTTCAGTCCGATATGCGCCTTAGCGCCGCTTGTTGTTCATTGACTTGGCCCATGGGCGTCCGTAGAATTATCGATACTCAAGTGCTTTTAAGCGTTGAATTTGCGACAAGTTTTGGGTGCCCGATTGTTCCCTTTGAGCAAGTGAATGGGCGCAACGACGGGGGACGGTGTCGCGTCGCCAAAACTGGTTATCGCACTCGCAGTACCCGGTCGCCCCAAGAAGTGTCATTGCGTGTCACTTTGTAACGACTGTCGCACTTCAAACTGACCGGTTACGGCCCAAAAATACATTGCCCACACGGATGGGGCAATCAGTTCAATGGAGGAAGGCCGACATGTCGCAAGAACGCGTTGAAACCAAGAACTCGACAGGACGTCGTGAAGTCGTTCATCAATGCGCGCGCGGGGCACACTCCAACCTGAGTACTCCAGGAATGGCAAACTCAAACATGACAAACAAAAGACAAAGCGATCGGCAGTCTAAGAGATTCGGCATCGATCATCGCCAGCAACAGAAGACAAGTCGCCACCAGACAGTTGGCCACCAGACGACAGGCGATCGGGCAACGGGGTTCACCCTCGTCGAACTTCTGGTCGTGGTTTCGATCATCGCCTTGCTGATTTCAATTCTCCTTCCGTCGCTCAAACAAGCCCGCGAACAAGCCAAGTCGATTAAGTGCCTCGCTCACAGTCGGGGCATGGGGCAATCGTGCAATGTGTTTGCGGGCAGCCACAACGGCTATATGCAAATCAGCGCGAACGAAGGCGATGGACTAGTCGGCTATGACCCGAATGATAGAAACTCGGGCCGCTATGAATTCACCAACGAAGGCGAATTGTTGTCGTGGCCGACTGCGATTGCTCTTGCTTCAGGGTCGAATGTCAATCAAAACTGGAAGTGGGGCGTGAGGGCGGACACGTTCGAAGCTGCCCGAAGCAAGAAGGAATTGATCTCGGACCAATTTGAAATGTTCATGTGCCCTTCGGATCGGGTTCAGATTGCCACGCCGTTCTACCCCAACGGAACGAGCATCAAGGGGACCGGTAATCCGGCCGACCCAATCACAGCATCGGGCGGAACAAAGTATTGGGGGATGCTGAGTTACGGAATCAACGAAGACATCGTTGGCATTGAAGCATCTTACAAGAATGGCAGCCCTTGGATGGGCGCTTGGAAAAATGGCATTTGGGGCGAAGCTCCGGTTGTCAATCCCAATGAAAAAGGTGGCGAGCGATTGCGGGGAAATCTTGACAAGATTTATGACCCTCAAAGCTGCTTGCTCATCGTGGACGCCGGAGCCAACACGGTCCAGGAAGCAGAGTCGGGCCAGTACGACAATTCGCTCAGAACAGGTTACGCAAACTTACTCACGAGCGCGGGTTCGCCGGGGCCTTGGCTGGAAAACTTCTTCTTCAGATGGGTTCAGCGTGTGCCATCGAAGCGACACCCAAGGGGCGTGGTCAATGTGACCTTCGCCGACAATCACGCCGCCCGAATTCAACCTGTTGAACACAGCAATGTAAATCTTGGTGGCGGAAACATCGTTAAGGTCCCGTCGAAATTCAGCCAGCCTGTGCGAGTTTCACCGTATCGACCGTTCAGGCCACAAGGAATGTGACTGGATTGCTAAATGACCGGCTGATTGAATCAAGAATGCACGCGATCATCCGAGTTGGTTGGATGTGCAACGTGACGTAGGCAAGAAGTTCAGTTGTTTGTTAGGAAGTTCAGGGGATTGGGCGTCGGTCTGTCATAAGGGAACAGCCGACCTGGAGGTAAGAAGAAGCGCCCACCACCCTCAGAAATAGATGCATACATTGTGGGTCAGGTTAATCGCCCAATGCTGCGATGGTCGTCCATCGAGACGCTGTCGCGGCGACGATGTCATGGAGCGATAATTCCTGAATGGTTTGCGCTGGTTGAGGGAATCAGCCGAGCGCTGGATGTCACGAAACTTACTTGCGAGGACGAGTCACTATCATGAATAGAACCGCGTGTTTCATCATGGTTTCGGCAGCGGTTTGCAGCGTAGCAATGGCGGACGCCGTTATGCTCAGCCCCGCTGTTCCCGAAGCCGGTCAAGATCTGACGATCACATACGATCCAACCTGTACGCCCTTGGAAGGCGAGAACACTGTATTTATTCGATACGGGGTCAACGGCTTTCAGATGCAGAACGATGTTTTGGTCACAAGTAACGGTGCGCCATATGAAGTGACCATTCCGATCCCCATCCAAGCGACGGAAGTCAACTTCGTTTTCAAGAACGAAGGTGAGACTTTCGACAACAACGATGGTGAAGATTACAACTTCGATACCATCAATGGCGTGCCCAATTCGCCACGCGTCAGTACGACAGCCATCGTTGCGGACAGCAACGTGACGGTCACCTATACGCCGGCTGGCGGACCGCTGGTAGGAGCCGACCCGATCTACATGCATTACGGCTTCAACAGTTTTAACCCAACGATCAATCCCGACGTGCTGATGACGACCAATGGTGCTGGCGGGTTTGAAGCAACCGTTCCCGTTAAGAGTTACGCCGAGACCATGGACATGGTCTTTAACGATTCAGGTGATGGCGGTTTGCCGGGAACAACGACCGACAACAATGATGGATTCGACTGGCACTTTGCAGTTACGGGGACCATCCCGCGCATCGCACTGAGCCCAAACCCACCCGTCGCGACCGAACCATGCACCATCACCTACAACGCGGAAGACACCCTCTTTGACGCAAGTACGACTGGTTTCCGCAAGATCCACTGGGGAATCAATTCGTTCCCCGCGCCGTTTGGTCCTGACATCGAAATGACCTCGAACGGTCAAGTTTGGACAGGCGTGATTCCTGAAGTTCCGCTTCGCGCTGAAGTGTTGGCATTCGTGATTCACGACTCAGCCGGTGCGATTGGCGATCTCGGAACAAACGTGGACAACAACAACGGTGGCGATTTCCGCTTTGATACAATCGGCGCAAAGCCTCTGACCAACGAACTTGATGGCCTCTACGTCGCCAAAACGACAGGCATCCTGGGTGGTTTTGCCGATGGCTTGAACATTGGTCTCGCCGGTAACCTTGTCGATGATGGGTCTGCGTTTGTGATCTTCATCGATTCCCCGGATACGGCTGGCCAAACCGAATTGCGCGCCATTGCCGACGGTGGAAACGGGTCGCTTTCGTTTGCATCACGACAGGAAGATGCGATTAAGTGCGAGACCTTCAGCGAGGGAACGATTCTCCCCGGCGAAGCCGATTACGCATTGGTCGTCAATCGAAGTGGTGAATCAGTTTTCTTCAATCAATATCGCTTGTCGGACATCGCATTACCGGGCGAAGAAATCACCTGCTGCACCGGGGGCACCATTGATCGGTTTGCCACCCAGATTTACACCGGGGATGTTGCCGTTAATGATGGCTTCACGCTCATTGAAGGCGACCAAGCGCTCTTTTATGAAGGTGGATTTAACGATACTGATACGAATGGTGCAGCTGGCGTTTCGGGCACTGGTTTGGAAGTCATGATTCCTTACTTCAACATTGGCGTTCTCCCCGATGACCTTAAAGATGGCGACGACTTCAGCGTCTTTGTCGCACTCATGCCGAACGCCGGCGGTTTGCTGGGACAGTTCAGCAACCAAACGTTGCCGCCAAACACTGGCGACCTCTGTGTGCCTCCGCAGGTTCTTCCTTTGCGGTCGGATCTTTCGCAATTCAGTAGCGTGTGGACTGGTAACACTGGAACTTTGCCCGAGTACAGCGGCATTACCGACGGTGTGATCTCAGCCTCCGACTACAGCGGATCAGTCGATGAAACGCAGACTTGCGATCGTCCCGAAATGGTGCCCGATCCTGCAGTTTCCATTGATGGTCTACTGGAGCACGGCGAAACGGTCACGGTTGTATACGCCTCATCAAACGGACCGCTGGTTGACGCAACGTCGATCGATATGCAGGTTAGCTTCGACGAGTTCGCCACCTCGAACGGTATCACGATGACCGCTGATCCTTGTGAAGAAGATCGGTGGACGGCTGACTTGTTCGTGGAGTCTAACGGCTTGCCGCTGCTGCTCTCGATGCGGTTTACAGGTGACACGGGTGCCGATGATAACTCAGGTCAGTTGTGGGAATTCAGCATCGATCTTGCAGAGCGCGGCGAAACCGTCGTCATCAATCCCAATCCGGTACAGGCCGGCGAACTGTTGACCGTGACCTACGATCCGGTTGGACGTCCGATTGAAGGCGGCGAGGGCATTAGCGCCCACTACGGCTTCAATAACTGGTCAACTGGTATCACTGACAAAAAGATGATTCAGCAGGCCGACTGCACGTGGGAAATGACCGTTACAGCATCGGAACTTGCGGCTGGCTCAAACGGTTTTGACGTTGTCTTCTTCGACACGAATGGCACATATGACAACAACGATGGTGCCGATTGGCACTTCAAAGCGGTCGGCGGCATCGTGATTCCGTGGACGATGGATGGTGAACTCGATTGTTGCTCGACACTTGTTGGAACAAGCCAGAACGGCACGCGACATCTGTACGCTGGCTATAGAGATGGCTGGATCTATGTCGCGACCGAAAGCTCCAACACCACCGCCGCAAACAACGATCACTTCATTTTCGTCGCCGATGAGCTGCCTGCCTCGCAAACTGGGCATCCTTGGGCGAAAGCTGGAACGGTGGGTGCGTTCGATGCTTACCTCGCAAGAGAACAAAGCAATAATTTCGTCGGGTGGTTTAACATCGCCGGCTCTACCGTCAGCGACCCGCAAACCAACAACGCGCAGTACTTGGAAGGATCGTTCAATCTGGCCGAGCAAATCCCGACTGCGACGACGACGCTTTGGATCGCTCACGGTGCATGGGGCAACAACGATGGAGATCCGTTGACGTCTGCAACGCAGGTGCCGGCAACGCTCGACGACAACGGAAACATCGAAGCCGCCGAGTACTTTGAAATGGTGCTGAGTTCGTTCGAAGTTACGATGTTTGATGATTACGACTTCAACCAGGATTGTGCGATCGATGGAGCCGACTTCCAGTCGTTCGAGGCTTGTCTGGGGGGCCCTGGCGTTCCGATTCCAGGCGCCTGTACGTTTGAATCAATCGTTGATCAGGACGCCGATAACGACGTGGACTTGGTTGACTTCTCAGTGTTTATGGAGGCTGCGAATAGCTGCCCGTAAGCGTTGGGGCATATCGCCTAACGATCGAAAGTCGGCATGGCCGGTAATCTCACCGGTCATGCTGGCTTCCTAGGGCATATTTAATTCATCGTGGTGGCCCGTAAGGTGCCGAAATCTGGCACTGCAAAGTTGGAACTGTTTCAAACTTGAACCGGATCGCAAGATCTGGATAACATAGAGAAGCGAAAGGAACTTAGGGAGAAATCCAATCGCAATAATCGTGGATATGTCGGTGAGAGAGAGCACGGACAATGGAAATGGTTTTCTTATGCAACAGCACCGCGAACAGGTGCATGTGAGGAGCGAAGGAAAATGAAAAAGCTATTGATGTTCTCTCTCTTGCTGGCTTGGGCTGTGCCCGCGTCGGCAACCGTTTACACCGACACGACAGGTGACACGTTCGCCGGAGTTGGTGGCGGTGGAATTCTCGACATTGCTTCTGTTGAAGTAACTAACACCGCCACGGAAGTGAGCTTCGCGGTGACTTTGGTCGGCGACATCGCTGCCACCAATTGGGGCAAATATCTGGTGGTTATCGACAGCGCTGCAGGTGGAGACACGGCTGGCGACCCACCACCATGGAACCGCAACGTGTCCATGGCCTCCGGCATGGATTACTTTGTTGGTTCATGGGCTGACGGCACAGCAAGTGACGGTGCGGAATTGTATTCGTACGACGGCGCCAACTGGAATCTCGACGAAGCCACGTACAACGTTGGGGATGATATCAGCGTCAGCAAGACGCAGTTCTCAACGACGATCACGGTCCCGTTGGCCGGCATCGGCGTGTCCCTTGGGGGTTCATTCGATTTCGACGTCTTCTCGACGGGTTCAAACCCCGGAGATGGCGGAATCGACTCACTTGGCAACCCGTCTGAGAACGTTTCAAATTGGGGCGAAGCAAGTGCTGCAACACCAGTCACATATGTAACCCCCGAGCCAGCAACACTCGGTCTTTTGGCGATCGGTGGAATGGTCGCACTCCGTCGGCGTCGCAGCTAGAGCGGGCCGATCTTTCCAATTCCATTCGAGCAGCCCTTGCAGAATTTGCGAGGGCTGCTTTTTTTGCGCCAACTCCAGGCCGATTCACGAGACGATATGCCTTGAATTGCCCATTTGATGTTCAACTCGCTCGAATGCTGGCAAATCGATTATGATGTCCATGATCGTCTGTCGATGATTCGTAAGAACGCGAATTTTCCCCAAATCTGAGATGCCTTTAGAGTGAGTAAGCCCAAAAACAATCAGGAACCCGCCGAAGCAACGCCAGACCCAAAGGCGGGAGGCCCGCCACTCTTGAGCAAAGGGCGGAGGCGATTCTATATCGTACTGGCGATTCTCGTTCCATTCGCCGCAGTATTCGGGCTTGAAGGTTTGCTTCGAGTCTTTGGTATTGGAGGTCACCCATCGGTTATCAAGGTGCTGGGTGAATTTCGCGATGCACATCTGGCTACCACATACATCCCCGGTTCAGCGTCGTATTTTGACTTATCCAAGAGCACACCAGGGACGATGGGGGAGTACGCCTTCACTGTGCCCAAGCCACCCGATACTGTGCGGATCGTACTTTCAGGTGCATCAGCGATCCAAGGCTATCCACAACCGATGGGATTGGCGAACTCAGCTTTTTTACATGCAATGCTCTCGGACGTTTGGCCCGATCGCAACGTCGAAGTCATCAACCTCGGGACGACCGCGGTGGCGACTTTTCCCGTCCTCGACATGATGACGCAAATGCTGGCCTACGAACCCGATCTTGTCGTGGTCTACGCCGGTCACAACGAGTTCTTTGGAACATACGGAGTGGGGTCATCACAAACTGGAGGAAACTCGCCAACGGCGATTCGATTCAATCGCTGGCGCAGTGGACTTGGGATCGTCCAAGGATGGGGACGGCTGACGGCGTCTAGAGCCAAACCGAACGACAAGGCACTCATGGAACGCATGGTCGGAAAATCTGCCATTGCACCGGATAGCCCATTGCGGAAAGCGGCTGCGCGCAATGCGGGGCATCATATAGGTCAGATGGTCGAGCGCTGTCAGGCCGCGAGTGTGCCCATCATGGTATGTACGCTTGCATCAAATGAAAAAGACTTGGCCCCAATCGGCACAACCGATCTTACGCATCTCGACACCGCCACCCAATCACGACTCAACACACTGATCCAAAGTGCCAGTACCGCAGCCGACTCGGCTTCGGCGGTTACGTCGCTTTCGGAGGCACTCAAGATAGAACCCAAACACGCTCGCGTTCAATACATGATGGGCAAGGCGCTAATGGGTTCGGGCGACCATGTGGGGGCCGCCCAGCACTTTCAAAAGGCGATCGATTTCGATCCAATGCCTTGGCGAGCGCCGTCGATGACCAATGCTGCGATTGTCGAGGTCGCCAAGTCTTCAAACGCGCCGTTGTGTGACGTACGGGCAGCATTTCGCGCGGCGTCCGCCGACGGGATCATCGGTTGGAAACTGATGGATGATCACGTCCATTTCTCGCTTCAAGGGCAAGCGCTGCTCGCGCGCACCATCGTCGAGAAACTCACTGAATTCAAAGGGGACGTCGCAGTCGACGTCTCGGCGTTTGAGGAATTGCCCGATTGGGAGCAATACGCCAAGCAGTTAGGAGCAAACGAGTACGAACAATATGCCGTTGCGCATGGTTTGCGGAACGTTTTTGGCGTCCCCTTCATGAAGTCCAGTAATCCCGATGCCTACGCAAGATGGGACGAGGCATGCAAACGACTGTTCAATCGATGGCCAACTGAAATCCGCCAAGTCGCCCAGGAGTGGCAAGATCCCAAACATCATCACATGGTGCGCAGGCCGCTATGCGGTTTTGTGGCTCGATCGTTGATTCGACAGAAGCGGCACATTAAGGCCCGCCCGCTCATGGAAGCCGCCGCGCGCTGCGTACCTCTCTACTCGACTTGGAATATCGAATACACCTATTCACGGCTGTTGTGCGATGAGCAGTTACGTGGCGAACTCGATGAGGACGGGCGACGATTGGCCAAGGACACGATCGAACGAATCCACTTCATGCTCGACCATGGAGGAAATGCTGGACTGATCCGGCGCTATTGCGCACGACTGCACCAACTTTGTGGTGAATGGCCGGAGTCAATCCCGCTGCTGGAGCAAGCCCGCCTCGAACTTTGGAAAATCGAAAAGGTGGCGTGCGACGCCGCATTGATTGAAGCATGCGTGCGAACCGGTGATTCCGTTCGAGCCCGAGAAGTAGCGCAAGAAGGCATCAAACACGCAGGCGAATTCGCACCGCACTACCAAAAATTCCTAAGCGCCATCCCGCCGGGCTAACGGGTGGATTACCAGAATACGATGTACAACACGACGGTGAGCAGGATCACGACCGCGCCTCCCGCCTTGGCCCCCTTGGAAGGTGTGATGTCCATGTCTTCGTTGACTGGCAAGTCCACCGGCTTCGCAAGTGGCGCTACAAGTCGCAACACCGTCAGGGTTGCAATGACAATGCCAAAGCAAAGGGCCATTCGGTCCAGGAACGACCAATCGGCTATCGTGTTCAGGAAGGCCGGGTTGGCGCTTCCGAAAATACTTGGGCTGAACTTGAACAATCCATAAAGCACCGGATTGAGCAGCAATCCAACCGTTCCCGCAATACGCGGAGCACGATGAACCAACAAGCCAAACAGGAAAATCGAAAGGATTCCGGGCGAAATGAATCCCTGGAATTCTTGAATGAACGTGAAGATTCCGCCGAATGCCGGATTCTCCAGCATCGGCGCGATAATCATGGCTATCAAGACGAAGATCACGACAAACACGCGACCGGCGCTAACGAGTTGGTATTGCGTCGCGTTCTTGTTCAGTTTGTTGTAGATGTCCATTGTGGCAATGGTCGACGCGGAGTTCAGCATGGACGCCAGCGAACTGACCACCGCTCCGAAGATTGCCACCAACACAAATCCCTTTAGACCAATGCCCACCGGGAGCAACCTTCGAATCAGGGTTGGGAAGGCATTGTCATGGTCGTAGGCCAGCAGTGATTTCTTCGTAACCTCGCGATCACCAGTTTGGCCAACCACTTCCTTGTTGGCCGCAACGATTGCGTCGCTAGTTGATTCAGTTGGCTGCGCCTCGACGCCAAGCTTCCCGGCATTGTACGCTACGATCGACGCCGAGGCGGCCGGATGGAGTTCCGCGAATTGTTCGTTGAATTCATACAAACAAGGCACGTCCGAACGACCGGTCGCCTTCAGGTGATCCGCAATCTTGTCTAAGATCGAACGGTTGCGATCTTCGTCTGCGGGCTTCATTGTTTCGGGGAGTTGTTCATATAGGCCAGGCGAGAACTCTGCGACGACCTGCGCGTTGCGATTGACTGCGTCGGCTTTCAAATCTGCGCTAAACAAATTGAATGCGAGTATGCCAGGGATCACCACGACGAATGGAATGATCAGCTTTAGAAACGCG
>BQJS01000075.1 GCA_021604825.1 Phycisphaerae bacterium
CGATCCCGTCGCCCGTCGCATTAATCGCCGCTGTGATTCCCCGGGGCTCTCCAGCTTCGTTGATGGCGTCGATGACGTGTTGCATCGTGGAATCGCTCGACTCCAAATCGACGGTGAAAATCTCGCCTGTCGTCGTTTGGAATTCGATGGTTCCGGGTCGCACGCCCCTACCAGAATTCAAGTCTTCCAGCTTGGTTCGCTCGGAGATGTATTGAAGTTGTAGATTCTCACCGTCAACGCTTTCTTCAAATGCACCGGCGATACCCAACTGGGTTGCGAGCGATCCAGTCACGTCGTCAATTTGCAGCGTGGTTGTGGGTGTATCGGTTGAGACATCGACCAATGCGATCCCGTTGCCGGCTGCGTTGAGCGATGCTTCGAGACCCGGGACACCGTTGTTGATGCGCGAGATGATGTCCTGAACCGTCTGAACGCCGGTGAAGTCGATGGTCACGGGCAGCGCGCCGTCGCGCGTCGCGAATGAAATCTCGTTGACGTCACCAAATTCAAAACCGTTACCGCCGTTGAGCGATTTCAGCAGAACCGTATTCAATCCAGCCAACAGGTCGCTTGATACCGCGGGCACTCCGGGCTCGTCGAAAACCCCTTCAATTCCAAGGTCGGCAGCCGCCTTTGAGACTTTGCCGGATTCATCAGCCAACGCGGTGACCACCAACGGATCTGCACCAATCCCTGAATCCTGAATGACGATTCCGTTTCCGTTTAGCGACGCGACGACCGAACCGTCGTTGCCCTCTGCGAAGTTGATCGCCCGCAGAACGTCGCCGACGCTTTCGACACGGTGTATGCCATTACCGATGAAGGTGCTGGAGAGCGCACTCTGTGCGATTCCAAGATCGCGTGCCCCAAATCCGGTAAGATCTTCGATGATCAATTCCTGCTCATTGTCCGTCGAAACTTCGTTGGTGTCGGTGATGCTGAGGCTACCCACGCCGCCGATACCGATTCCGCTTGAAAGTTCGACGCCCAGGTCGGCGCCATCGCCGTCAGTTGCGTTGTTGATCCGTTCAATGATCTCGCCGACAGTGAGTGCGCCGTTTAAATCAACCGTTCCGGTTTTTCCAAGTCGGTTGGTGATTTGGATTTCGCCAAGTCGCACGCCATTGCCACTATTTAATACTTCGACGCGCGTCGAGTCATTGATCAATCCGGACATCGATACGTTAAACGCCGTTCCGTTCGCAGACGAAATGCTGAACTCGTCACGACTGTCGTGGCGTATTCCGTTGCCATCATTGAGCAGGTCGAGTTGCGTTGAGTCGGCGAGAAAGTGAATATCGCTGCCCGACAACACGCCACCGGTCACCGGTCCGTCGAGCCCAAGGTCAACAGATGCGAATCCATCATTCAAATCCACGACCCTTAACGTCCCGGTGCCGCCGCTCTGGTCTTCAAGAATGATGCGGTTCCCGTCAACGCGGGCTTCCACTGCAATCGATCCTTCAGTATTGATCTCACGCAAGACGTCGTCGATGGTAACTGTGGCAGTAAGATCAATCTCTGCTGAATCGCCTGCCGCATCCGTAATTTCGACGATGCCGCGGCGCACGCCCTCGCCTCCGTTGAGGTCGCCCAGCTTGGTTGGCCTTGATAACTTGCCCTCACCAATCTCAATAACCAACTCGCCCGCGCCCACGGGCGTCCGATCGGGGTCAGCAAACCCGCCGCTGATCATCTGGTGCGATGTGACCAATGACTTGACCGTCAAGTCGATCACACCAGGTGACGCACCCGCAGACGCGATGGCCGTCAGGACTTCTTCGTCGCTGCTATTGGCTTGGAACTGGTTGAAGAACGTGGGGTTGTTGATACCAGAAACAGAGCTCTGCAAACCGATGAGCCGCGCGTTCAATTCAAGGAAAGCTGTTCGCTGTCCCTGAATCTCTGCGAGTTGCTCGGTAAGAAACTCCCGAGGTCGTGCCTGACTCGCCAGCAGCGAGTCGATGATTTGATTCGTCGGAAGTCCGGAAGCAAGGCCGATACCGCTGCTAATACTGCTCATCTAACTGATCTCCCCATCGAATTATGGAAATTGCGACGAGACCACGGCGCATACAGAGGGTCCATATTGATTATCGGCACCGGGGGTCAGCGCACTCGACGGGGAGCGTCAGAGTGAGAAAAAAGTACACCGCAAACCAGTAGTTCACGGTGTACCCAATGCTTTTAGGAATCCATTCCTGATTGTGGGATTTCGACGATGTCGATCCCTTTTAGGCGGCCGAGGCGATCCTTCGCGCCCGCGCCGCTATCCTAGAAGCCCCAACACGGCCTGCGGCAACGAGTTGGAGATTTGGAGCGTATTCTGCGTGCTTTGGAACAGAATCTGAGCACGCGTCAATGCCGAAACCTCGGTCGCAATGTCGGCATCGCGAATAATCGATTCGGACGCGCTGACGTTTTCCAAAGCGATCTGCTGACTGTTAATGTTGGTTTCGATCTGGTTCTTCTGGAGACTTCCCAATCGCCCACGGGCTGTCGCAACTTGATTGATGGCTTCGGACACAATGTTCTGCGCTGCGACGAAATTCTTGCCCTTCACTTCGTTGGTTCCACCGCTCTTGAGGCTATTGAGGAAACCAATGACGCTGTTACCCAACGCACCGGATGATGTGGAGTCGATTCCTACGCTGACCTGAGCTGCCGGTGTCACCGATGGTCCAAGCTGGAACGTAGATCCACCGCCCGTGATGTCGAAGTTGGAACTCGTTGCGGACTGGGCAAACGCCTGCGATAGGTAGAAGCGCCCGTCCAAGCCATTCGTACGAATATTGACGCGAAGACCGCGCGAATCTGCGACTTGGCCATTAACGAGAACCGTAGGATCAACCCCTTCATCTTTTACAGTCGCCGCGCCGGCTGTATAGTTCGCATCGCCCATCAGCGTTCCGCTGAGTGTTTTGACCTTGACGATGGCCTCGCTGCCAAACGTATCACTGTTGATGGTCAATACATTTCCACTCACCGATGCCGACAGACCCGTTGAGTCAGTGACCGCGTTAATGCTCGTTTGAATTTGAGCAATCGTGGTTCCTGACGCAAAGGACATGATCTCTGTGCCTTGGTTTCCAGTGATTTCAATCACTGCCGCTCCGGTCGACGACGCCGTAATCTGCTGCGTCGCTGTCTCAGCAGAAGCGGTCACCTGTACGACGACATTGCGAACTCCATTTTCCGGAACGCGAGCACTGAATACCGACACGGATTGGAGTTCGGTCGTTGATACACCAGAGACGGTATATCCAAGACTTCCGTCAAGCAGCTTCTTCGATCCAAACGACGTCGTATTGGCGATACGGTCAATGCTCGCGATCAGCGAATCGATTTCCAACTGGTTGGCTTCGATTTCTTCAGGAGATAACGCCCCATCATTCGCCGAACTCACGAGCAGTCCCCGCAAGTCGAGCAGCAATCGCGACGTTTCGTTGATCGCCCCCTCAGCCGTCGACACGACGTTGATCGCCCGCTGCGAGTTGTCGATCGCTTGATCGATGGCTTTGATCTCGCTGCGGAGAATCTCCGACGCGATCAGCCCTGCCGGATCATCCTTGCCGCGGTTGATCCTCAAACCGGTTGCAAGACGCTCAAGCCGGGTTTGCAGATCGTTGGTGTTGGTCCGCAAACGACCCTGGGCAATCATTGATGGTATGTTGGTATTGATGCGCGTCATGGACATCCTCCGTGATGCTGACAACCCGCCGGCTGCCATGTTGTCGCGCCACCTTGCGCGACTTTTTTTGTTGTCCGGCGACTTTCCATCGCCTCAAATTCGACCCGGTTTTGACGTCCAGAAAATGCAGGATTAAACGCCAAATCGACCCCACATTTTCGGTGCTACACCGCTTCGTCGTCGCGAACGGATGGACCCTTTAGATAAATCCTGTATACGCTTGAAGTTGCCAGCTTATGGGACGCAATGAAAAACCGCTCACACGTCCAAGAACGCGTGAGCGGTGAAAACAGCCTTAAATATCGGTCCCAAATCCAGCTACTGGAGGAGCGCCAAAACACTCTGCGGTTGGGCGTTTGATAACTGCAATGTAGAAGTCGCCGAATTCACGAGGATTTGTGCTCGCGTCAGGGCACTTGTGGCTTCAGCGAAGTCCGTGTCGCGAATCGCACTCTCAGCCGCGGCGGTATTTTCCAATGTGACCAGCAGCGAATTGACCGCCGTGTTCAGCGTGTTCTTCTGGAATCCACCGATCCTTCCACGCAACGTCGAAACCTGCTCTTGAGCAGCCCGAACCACGCGTTGTGCGGTTGCGAAGTTCTTGCTTTGCAGATCGTTACCCGATCCACTTTGCAACGTGGTCAAGAAACCATTGGTGCGATCGCCCAAAGATCCAGTGGACACGGATTGCAAGCCAATGGTTTCGATACCAACGAGACTCACTTCGGGTGCAATCGCGAATCGGGCTCCACCACCGGTGATGTCGAAGGAGGTACTCGAACCCGATGTCGAGGCGAAAGTCGCATCCAGGGCGATCTTCGCCGACAAGGAACCAGTATTCACCGATGCCTCAAGACCGTCAACGTTTGCTGCAGCACCGTTGATCGTGATCGTTCCATCAACACCTGCGCTGTTGTTTCCACTGAGCGACAAGGCTCCGGACAACACTTCCACCGAAACCACAGCGTCAGCACCGTAGTCGGTACTCGTGAAGAATAAGTTTCCACCGCTCGTCACTGCTGAGACGCCGGTGAGTTGCGTACTGGTATTGATTGCCGTCGCAATGCTGGCCAACGTCGTACCCGACGCAAAACTGAAGTTCTCGGTTCCATATGTACCGCCAACTTCAATGGTGCTGACGGCTGATAGCGCACCGCCAGCCCCGCCACCGACTGCACTAATTGACGCAAATTGAGACCCGGCGACCACGTCGATTGCGACCTGCCGTGAAGCTCCCTCTGGTACTTTTACCGAGTTGATTTGGGCATTGGACACAGCACTCGCGGCGACACCAGACGTGGTGAATTCAAATCCACCGCCCAGGAGCTTTGAACCGTTGAAGGAGGCCGTGTTCGAAATTCGATCGATGGAAGAAAGAATCGCGTCGATCTGAACCTGATTGGCCTGCACTTCAGCTTGGCTCAGACCGGCTTCGTTGGCACTGCGATCCACCAAGTCTTCGAGGTCTAAAAGGAGCCGATTCACTTCCTGCAGCGCCCCTTCTGCGATCGAGAGCACGTTGTCGGCCCGGCGGGCGTTGTCGATGGCAGCTGTGATCGCCACCTTCTCAGACCGCAATGACTCCGATCCAATAAGACCGGCCGGGTCGTCCTTACCACTGTTGATTCGCAAACCCGTACTCAAACGAGTCAACGATTCGTTGAGTGCTTTGTTTTGCGACCCGAGGACTCGCTGAGCAATCAGCGACTGAACGTTGGTAACGATTCGACTCATCTTGGCTCTCCAAGCGGCCTCCGACCTCGCGGTGACCGTACTGCCTTTGATGCTTTACGGCGTCGTCTTCTCGACGCCCGTTAATGGCGACGCGACCCTCGAATCCACGATCAACTGAACAATTCGATTGGTACGCAATGCACGCATCGACTTGCCAATAAACCCCCTTTAGGTGATTTGTCGGACGTAGTTAGGGTCAATTCATTCGGACCCCATATGCGGACGCGCCACGTTGTTGACGACGAGACAAGCGAGGCCCCAACGCATTATGTCCCTTGTTTTATGGGCCCAATCGATCAAACGTCCCAAAACAAACGGTCAGAAATAAAATCGTTTTTATTTGCCGTACAAAGCATTTGGCGAAGATCAGCAGAGAATGAACAAATCGAAATGAATAAAATTGCCCATTGGATTTGTGGTCGTCCGGTTGGATCACGAGAATGTGAAAGCGGCAAGTGCATTGCCATCGCTATCAATGTCAATTCAATCTGCATCTGCACTTACAAACCAGATCAACCAGGACAAGCGCGCACATGTTAAATAAGAGTTAATTTTGTGATGATGCGTCGAGCAATACCGCGCACCCAGACGTTCCGCGTCATTGCCACGATTCCCGCAAGGGTCATTTGCAATATCCGTCACAGTTGTACGAACGTACGCGCCGGGAATTGTGGCCCCGCATTCTGCAACTTGCATATGGGCCCTTTCATGGCAGGTCCTCCGAACGGCTTGACCGGTTCAGACTGTCCCGCTAGCTTGGCCGTTGGAGAATGGTGATAAACGGAATGAAGCGACGGACCGGCAACTGCCCGGCCACCAAGGACCGCCAATACGCCCCATGACTGGATACAATCTAACCCATCTCAAGCAGTTGGAAGCCGAAAGCATCCACATCATTCGGGAGGTGGCTGCGGAGTTCGAGCGTCCGGTCATGATGTATTCGATCGGCAAAGACTCAGCCGTCATGCTCCAACTCGCCTTGAAGGCGTTCCACCCGGCGAAACCGCCCTTTCCGCTGCTGCATGTGGACACGACGTGGAAATTCCAGGACATGATTCGCTTCCGCGACGAATACATTCGCGACGAACTCGGCCTTGATCTGATCGTGCATACCAATGAACAGGGCGTGAAGGATGGCGTCACGCCGTTTACGCACGGTAGCAAAAAATACACCGACATCATGAAGACCGCCGCCTTGAAGCAAGCCCTCTCCGAACACCGCTTCGACGCAGCGTTTGGCGGTGCCCGTCGCGATGAAGAAAAGTCGCGAGCGAAAGAACGCGTCTATTCGTTTAGGGACCGCAACCACACCTGGGAACCGAAAAACCAGCGACCCGAATTGTGGAATCTCTACAACGGTGCGATCAACGAAGGCGAGAGCATCCGCGTCTTCCCTTTGTCCAATTGGACTGAACTCGACGTTTGGCAGTACATCCACCTTGAGAAGATCCCGATCGTCCCGCTCTATTACTCCGCAGAGCGCCCCGTCGTGAAGCGAAACGGTACGCTCATCATGGTGGACGATGATCGGATGCAACTCGAAAAAGGCGAAACGCCCGAAATGAAGATGGTTCGCTTTCGGACGCTTGGATGCTATCCGCTTTCCGGTGCAGAAGAGTCGACGGCAACCACGCTGCCGGAAATCATCCAAGAGATGCTGCTCACCAAGCATTCAGAACGACAGGGCCGACTGATCGACTACGATCAGTCCGGATCGATGGAAGCCAAAAAACGCGAAGGGTATTTTTAGATCAAGTAATACGATATGTCGCATCAATCCGAACTCATCAGCACTGATATCGACGCCTACCTCGCCCAGCACGAGCGTAAAGAACTTCTGCGCCTGCTCACCTGCGGAAGCGTCGATGACGGTAAGAGTACGTTGATCGGCCGCTTGCTCCACGACTCGAAGATGATCTACGAAGATCAACTCGAATCGATCAAAGCCGATAGCGTCAAATCCGGAACCACCGGCGAAGAAGTGGATCTCGCCCTGCTCGTTGACGGCCTGCAAGCCGAACGCGAACAAGGCATCACCATCGACGTCGCCTACCGTTACTTTTCAACATCGCGGCGTAAGTTCATCATCGCCGACACACCAGGCCACGAGCAATACACTCGCAACATGGTGACCGGTGCATCGACGTGCGATCTAGCGATCATCCTGATCGATGCCCGACACGGCGTCGTCACGCAAACGCGCCGTCACAGCTTCATTGCAGCCCTATTGGGAATCAAACATATCCTCGTCGCCGTAAACAAGATGGACTTGGTGGACTATCGCGAGGACGTTTTCGACTCGATCAGAAGTGACTATCGAAGCTTTTCGGCCAACTTGAGCATCAAGGACGTTCAATACCTACCGATTTCGGCGCTATGTGGCGACAACGTCGTCGACGCCAGCGAAAACATGCCGTGGTTCCGGGGCAGCACGTTGATGCACTACCTCGAAAACGTCCACATCGCAGCCGACCAGAACCTGGCAGAACTCCGTTTCCCCGTGCAATACGTCAATCGCCCGACGCACGATTTCCGTGGGTATTGCGGTACGATCGCCTCAGGCACAATCCGACCGGGAGATGAGGTAACCGTCTTACCTTCGCGCACCCCAAGCACGGTCAAGAATATCGTCACCAGCGACGGCGAAATCGAAGAAGCCTTCGCACAGATGGCCGTCACCATCACGCTGACCGATGAAGTCGATGCCAGTCGCGGCGATATGATTGTGGGCACGGACAATCTGCCCAAGACCGATCAGAAATTTGAGGCCATGCTCGTTTGGATGGCCGAAGAGCCAATGGTTCCGGGCAAGCAATACGTCGTCAAACACACCAGCAAGAAAACGTTTGGCACCGTCTCGACTCTGCTCTATCGCGTGGACGTCAACTCGCTCGAAAGAGAAGCAGCCCCAACGCTATCGCTCAACGAGATTGGCCGATGCAAACTCACGTTGACCCAGCCGATCATGCACGACGACTATCAACGCAACCGAGCCACGGGAGCGTTTATCCTCATCGATCGTGTGACCAACGGAACGGTTGGGGCTGGCATGATCGTCGAACAGCGGGCCGGCGACTCGCGCGCCGACCACTGGGACACCGAACCCGCCAGCGACAAACTCGCCACGTCCGCCAGTTTCGTAACGCCCGACGAACGCACCGCACGCTATGGACAAAAAGCCGTCACGGTCCTGCTTACTGGGCTGACGGGTGCGGGCAAGACCACGACCGCCTACGCACTCGAACGGCGTCTGTTTGAATTGGGTCGGGCGTGTACCGTGCTGGACGGTCAGAACATGCGCAAGGGCATCAGCAAAGATCTCGGGTTCTCAGCCGACGAGCGTTCCGAAAACCTCCGTCGCAGCGCCGAAGTCGCCAAGCTGATCAACGATGCCGGGTTGATCGCCATATGCGCGTTCGTCGCCCCCAACAAAATCGCCCGCCGCCGCGCTCGCGAAGTCATCGGAAGCGATCGATTCGTAGTCGTCCATCTGTCAGCCCCCATCGAAGTATGCCGCGAGCGCGACCAGGAGGGCCTATACGCCCTAGCCGACTCCGGTCAAGTCGCCAACTTCCCAGGCGTCAGCTATTCCTACGAAGCCCCTGAAAAAGCGCAGCTGGTCCTCCCCACCCACGAAATCTCAGTCACCGAAGCAGTAGACCGCATCATCGCCCTGCTCGACAAGCGCGAAATCATTACCTAGCGTGCCTTAAGCTCAATCGTAACGATGCGCCAATGCCGTCATTCCCGCGCACGCGGGAATCCAGAGTAAAGCGAAGTCGGTTCTGGTGAATTCTGAATCCCCATGCTGCGAAGTGATGACAAAAAGAACGCTACGCTTTGATTGAAATCGCCATAAACGCCCAATCTCAAGCCCCCGGCCAGACGATTGACATGAGGCTGACGGACAAGACACACTGTCACCGATCCGTCCCATCGAAAAGACACCATCGCCCCATCCGCATCGACCCGCTCTTGATAGCGAATAAAATTCTCTGCCCGCTTGACTTTTACCGATCGTTCGGTATAATAGCTTTGGAGACACAATGATGGCACACGCGAAAGTCAGCGATGAGAAGTTGTTCGACGGACTGATTACGGTCTTTCGGACTCACGGGTTTGAAGGCGCAACCATGTCCAAACTCGTCGAAGCAACTGGGCTTGAGCGTGCGAGCCTGTACCACCGCTTCCCTGGTGGAAAGACAGAGATGGCCTGCGCGGTCTTGGAGCAAGCGGGCCAGCGATTCAATGCAACGATTCTGGCACCGTTGGCTGAACCCGGAGATCCGGCCACCCGGATTGCGAAAATGGCCAAACGAACGAAGGAATTCTACGACGGAGGACGCTTGTCGTGCCTCATCGATACGATGTCGGTTGGCGGTGAGAAGGAAGAGATCAAGCGATGCGTCGCACAAACGTTTAAAGCGTGGTTCGATGCGCTGTACAAGATCTCGATGGAGGCTGGCATAGGTGCCAAAGAGGCCAAGCAACGGGCTGAGGACGCCATGACGAGCATTCAAGGGGCGCTCGTAATGAACCGCGCATTGAATCTGACCCGCCCTTTCGCCCGGGTTATGGAAGATCTGCCAAGAATGCTGACACAAAAACGATAACGTTACGTCATCGTCTGTGTGGAGAACAGGGAAACGAAAAGTTAGAGAAAGTCAGACGTGTAAGCGTATTGTTCCGGCGCGATTATAGCTCGCGCCTTTTATTGCCCCGCGGTCTTTACCGAACGTTCGGTTTCTTTGATCGCCAAACCCTAAGGAGTCACATTATGAAAGCAGCCATCCTCGTACTCGCCGACCCCAAGAGCGGTTCTGATGAAGCCAACGCCCGCGTCTTCAACGCCCTTGCCTCCGCCTACGACTTCAAGCAGCGCGGCAGCGACGTCAAGATCCTATTTCAAGGGGCCGGTACGCGCTGGCCCAGCGTCCTCGCCAACAAGGAACACCCGTCGCACGACTTGTACGAGCAAGTCAAAGACAAGGTGGACGGTGTCTCATGCGGATGCGCCGACGCATTTGGCGTCAGCGAAGAAGCCAAGGCATGCGGGTTGGAATTGAAGACCGATCTCGCCGTTCCGGGGACTTCCGGATTGGCCAGCGTCGGAGGTCTTGTGGAAGACGGATACAACGTCCTGAGTTTTTAGGTCACGTGCGACGCCGGGCTGGCGCTGATCCGCGAGCAGCCCGGCGTCGGCTCTTTGGATTGTATCATTGGAGGGATCACCATGTCTCAACCGGTAAGCGATATTGCATTCTCACCGTCAGTCAAATCCGTACAGGAAAAGTTGGGGTCGCGCAAGAGCTACGCGCGCATGGAGCAGATGGCGGGCTGGAATGGCACCATCACATCACCGGCAGCAGCGTTCATCGCCGAGACCGACATGTTCTTTCTCGCAACAGTCAACGCAGAGAATCAGCCCTACGTACAACGGCGCGGTGGCCCCAAGGGATTCTTGAAAGTCCTGAACGAAAACACGCTCGGATTCGCCGACTACAGCGGCAACCGCCAGTACATCAGCGTTGGCAATCTGGACGATAATCCGAAGGCGTGCATCTACATGATGAATTTCGTTGACGGTCAACGAATCAAAATCTGGGGACGGGCCGAAATAGTCGAAGCAGACGACACGCTGCGCCAAAAACTGGTCGATCCTGATTATGGAGCAAAAGTCGAACGATGTGTGCTTTTCCATGTGGAAGCATGGGACGCCAATTGCAAGAAATACAGCACGCCCCGCTTCACCCAGGAAGAAATTCAACCGATCGTTCAACCGCTGCGCAATAGGATCGCGGCACTGGAGGCGGAAGTTGAGCGATTGCGGAATTCCTGATATCGGCGAGTAGCAGGAGAAGTTCACCCTTCAGTGGGGTGCGATTTTGACGATGCATGGTAGCCGATTTGGAATCTTGTCATCCAAAAGGAATCGCTCTTCGTCAATGGTGATAGCGCGTAGGAGATGCAGGTCCAAATGGGGCGAGCTATGGTTTCTGAGAGTCACCGGACGACAGATCTTCGACGCTGGCGTCGATCGCGTGGATTCACTTTGGTCGAATTGCTCGTGGTCATTTCGATCATTGGGATTCTTGTGGCGATATTGATCCCGGCGCTTTCTAAGGCCCGTAAGCAGGCTGGCGGGGTGGTTTGTCAGTCTAATGTTCGGTCGCTTATGTCCGGCATGAATGTGTATGTGGCTGATCAGGGGGCGTTTCCGGGTACACATAGCCTGTTCTTCTTTCAATCGCTCTTTGACCAATCCTGGCCACGAATCAGCGGAGTGACTTGGGACGGAGCGCGGGACAGGCTCAATGACAGCCTCAGCTACACCCTGCCTTACACCAAGCCATTCCACCTCGATCCGCAATTTGCAGCCGACGTTCCGACCAAGGGCACGCTCTTTCCATACGTCAAAGACGAACGCGTTTACGTCTGCCCCACCGATCGGCCCGGCGTCGCGACGGATACGCCTGCGGGTGGTGGTGGAAACGGGCGGCTGAGCTATGGCTTCAACGCATACATTGGGTTTCGCTCGCCCAACAGCCTGCGGAGCTTTCGGTTTGTCGCCGATTCGCTCGACAACAAGCTCCCGGGCGGAGAGGAAACGCGATCGTTCCAGGCGGGCCAAGTCGTTCATTACTCGCCCTCGAAGTTTATAACGTTCGTCGAGGAACATCCGCAAGCCAACCTCAACGCCGATTGGCCCGACGGCAACTTCAACGGTCTTGACCGCATCGCCACGCGCCACCAATTGCAACCCGGTTCGAATGAGGACGGTCCAAAAGGCCGCACGAGCATCGCGTATTTGGATGGGCACGCGGAAGCGCCACTCTACCCGGCGAAGACCATGGGGCGCGAGTTGTTTGCCGAATTCGGTCAGCCGTATGTTTGGCGCGATGGTGGCGGCCCGGACAGGACCAACATGACTGCGTTTCTAAAAGAGATACCGGGCAATTGTCCGTGGTAAAGGGCGAGCGCGGGATGCTAAGTTAGAGAGCAATCGAAATGGGTGTGGTCAGTCTTCGTCATCCGCCGAAGGCGACATTGCCGCGCCGTAGATTTCGGCCATCTCGTCCATGCAGCATTGATTGGATACGATGAAGTAGCCCACCGGTCGGTTGAACATCGACGCGAATGCACACATGATCGTCATGATGGCGTGAACAGCCCAGGCGACGACGATCGGCCCCTTCATGTTGACCACCAATCCGAGCACCAGCAAAAACGCAACCGGTGCAAACATCGCCAACGACCAAATGGTATTGCCCTTGATCCAGAACCGCACGTATGGCGAGAACCACATTTTTGTCCGGCGGGTGATCATCCCGGGCACAAAATATAGGAACAGTGAGGCGAGTTGGATAATGGTCGTCTGAATCTTTTCTGTATCGGTCGGTACATAAGTCATGTTTCTCGGCCCCAAAACTCAGTTCGACGTATACGACCCGGATGCCAACCACACCCAACGTTTCCAACTATCATTGGAAATGCCGACAGACTTCAAGTGCGACTTGTGGCCCAGTTGTATTCAACTCTGCTGACGCATTGGCACGTCAGCCATTCGGTCCAGACATGATTTGACTACACGCAGCGAGATCTTCAACTTGTACAAATTCGTCGCCCACAACGTTGCACGGGCCACACGATCCGCCTGCTGCCCCGATACATGATAGGCAATCCATGTAGTCGGTGATATCGACGTCGCCGTCAAAATCTACGTCTCCATCTCCAAATGGTAAACACTCGCCCAATCCGCTGCAATATTCATCTTGGTCACATTCGGTATTATCTTTGCAACCGTCCAACCCAATGACTCGCACCTTGTCCACGGCGGCTTCCAAAACGGTACCGGATCCTACCGGAGGGCCATCACTCGCCCCAAACCTGACCTGAACGGTGGACGTCAGCCCAATCGCATCTTCCAACAAAACGCTGTTGAACATCCATGAGTTCTCGCGGGCCGAATCGTCAAGGTAATCCAATTCGACCCATGCGGAGGTTTCCGAGTCGCGTGCCTGAACCACGAAGTAATCGCCAGTATTTCCATTGAGGCCCAAGATGTAATACCAGCGCATATATTCGAGTCGCACGCTGGAAAACCCAGACAAATCAAGTACCGGTGAAACCAAGTACACGATGCCATCGTCTACGTCATGAAACCCGGGGTTGCCCACCGTGTTTTGTGCCGTGAACGCACACGAAGTGCTTTCAAATCCTGTTTCAGGTTGTGCGGGTTCGCCCTCAAGAAACGTGCCAACCGGATCTCCGAACTCCCAAGTTCCATTCGCAGCTGTATCGTCTGCACCACCGACGATCCAACCGTTGGTGTTTCCGTCTTCAAATCCATCCTCGAATATGACAACTTCTGCATTGACGGTCGACACCAATGCCAGCAAGACCACGAGCAGAAAAACGCAAGCGCACCTTATGTAATGTTGGGTAAGGAGTGCAGATGATTGCTCGCCTCGACCGAGGCGACGAATCGATGGATAGATCGCTACGAACATAGCTACCAAGTTGACTGTGCTTTGGTGCGACTGACCGCGCGTATGCTGCCTGGAAAACCGGGCCATTCCAACCCAGAGCATAGCCAAGCCAGCGATTGGATTCAAACTCCGTTGCCCACAGCCATCCAAACGCGCGAATCAGCTTGGCTGCTGCAAGCGCAAGCCCAACTGGCGAAATTCAGCGCTTTTCTGTTCCATGCCCTTTTGAAGTGCCTCTTCGTCACTGAGACCCTGTTGAGCCGCAAAGTCCCTAACATCTTGCGAGATCTTCATCGAGCAGAAGTTAGGTCCACACATGCTACAGAAATGGGCAGTCTTCGCCCCGTCTTGCGGCAGGGTCTCATCGTGATCGGATCGTGACTTTTCAGGGTCGAGGCCCAAATTGAATTGATCTTCCCAGCGGAATTCAAACCGCGCTTTGCTGAGCTGGTCGTCGCGATACTGTGCACCGGGATGACCTTTTGCCAGGTCGGCGGCATGGGCGGCGATCTTATAAGTAATCACACCTTCGCGCACGTCTTCGCGATCCGGTAGTCCCAAATGCTCTTTGGGAGTCACATAGCAAAGCATCGCGCAACCGTACCAACCGATCATCGCCGCCCCAATCGCGCTGGTGATGTGATCATAGCCCGGCGCGATGTCGGTCGTCAGCGGGCCAAGCGTGTAGAACGGCGCTTCGTCGCACCATTCGAGTTGTTTGGTCATGTTTTCGTGGATCATGTGCATGGGAACGTGGCCCGGTCCTTCATTCATCACCTGCACATCCTTCGCCCATGCCCGTTTCGTCAACTCACCTTGCGTTTTCAACTCGGCAAATTGCGCCTCGTCGTTCGCGTCGGCGATGCTGCCGGGTCGCAAGCCATCGCCAATCGAAAATGAAATATCGTAGGCGGCCATGATGTCGCAAATTTCATCCCAATGGGTGTACGCGAAGTTCTCCTGATGATGGGCGAGGCACCACTTGGCATGGATCGAACCGCCGCGCGACACAATTCCGGTCACCCGCCGGGCCGTCATCGGAACGTACCGCAATAGCACGCCCGCATGAATCGTGAAGTAGTCGACGCCCTGCTCGGCTTGTTCGATGAGCGTGTCTCGGAAAATCTCCCAGGTCAACTCTTCGGCTTTACCGTCGACTTTTTCGAGCGCCTGATAGATCGGCACGGTGCCCACGGGAACGGGTGAGTTGCGAATGATCCACTCGCGGGTCTCGTGAATGTTAGCGCCGGTCGACAGATCCATGATCGTGTCAGCCCCCCACCGCGTCGCCCACACCATCTTCTCTACTTCTTCCTCAAGCGAAGACGTGACGGCTGAGTTGCCGATGTTCGCGTTGATCTTTACGAGGAAGTTGCGACCGATGATCATCGGCTCCAATTCGGGATGGTTGATGTTCGACGGAATGATCGCCCGACCCTTCGCCACTTCGGCGCGCACGAAATCCGGTGTGATCACTTTGGGGATCGATGCCCCCCACGATTGCCCCGGATGCTGGGCAGGGTCGTCGGGCATCGCTTCAATGCGCTGATTCTCGCGGATGGCGATGTATTCCATCTCAGGCGTGATGATGCCCTGCTTGGCGTAGTGCATTTGTGTGACGCACCGACCGTCAACCGCCCTTCGCGATTTTCTCAACCCCGTGTAACGCAAGTGCGCAGTCTTCGGATCGCTTTGGCGCAGTCGCCCGAAATCCGAAGTGGGTCCATCTAATGCCACGGTATCGTTGCGCTTATCGACCCACGCTTCACGCAAAGGCGTCAATCCTTTTTGCACATCAATGCTTGCATTTGGATCGGTGTAAGGACCAGACGTGTCATAGACAACCACGTCGGGGTTAATCGTGTCCTCACCGCCCGGTACCCGCGAAAGCGTTGGCGATTGCTTGATCGCTCGCATCGGTACGCGGACGTCTTTGTGAATCGACCCGTCCACGTAGATTTTTTCTGATCCGGAGATGGCTCCGGTGGTGATTGCCTTGTTTTGGACAGGCGTATCTTTGACTGAATCTTTGGTGTGTTGGATCATCGTCGTCATCCTCTGCGCGTGCCAGCGTGAACCCAGCCCGTCTGAACTGGGACTGCATCAGGCGATCGACCACATGGCAGCATCTGGGAATTCGAAGGCGTGGACCGTGTTCGCATTCCCTACGCAGTGCCGCGCGTAACTCGGCGCCTGATCAGGTTCGAAGGGTGAGAGATTGCGTCCGTCGATCTCATTCTCAGGTCAGCCGCGTACCGACCACCCCCAGCGATGTGTCCACTGTAAGACCGACCCAACAAATAGGCAAGCGAGCGGATTAGTCATCGTCAATAATCGATTGACCGAGCGGTGGCCGGCTGTCATACTACAAGGCAGAAAACACGTTCGGAGCGTGATCGGTCTTGCCACGAAAAGGATCGCCCACAATACGATTGAAGAGACCAAACGATTAAAGAGACCAGACGATTAAAGAGACTAGTTTAGTAACATGCCGATGGCATGATCGACCCCTCAGGCCCGCTGGAGCCCACCATGAGCTTTGAAGACAAGACCATTTCCTGTGCCGATTGTGGAACCGATTTCATTCATTCCGCTTCCGATCAAGAGCGCTATGCCGAACGCGGATTCACCAACGAACCCAAGCGATGTCGCGATTGCCGTGAAAAAAGAAAAGCACAAGGTGGCGGTGGTGGAGGCGGCGGTCGAGGTGGATATGGCGGCGGTGGTGGTGGTGGCGGATATGGTGGCGGACGTTCGGACCGCGAAATGCACGAAGCCACGTGCTCGACCTGCGGCACACAAACAACAGTTCCATTCAAACCCACAGAAGGCCGACCTGTCCTTTGCCGCGATTGCTTTCGAGCCAGTCGCGACTAAAGCAAACAGAATCGATCGCAATGGCATGGAATGCCAGGCATTCATAACCGGCAATCATCGGTTGCCGGCAATGCTTTCGTTGTGCGCGGTGATCGCTCTGTCATTTATTGCGCCTGATGCCCGGGCGATTTCAAATGATCTGCTGGCGGTCATCCCGCAAGATCACCTCATCTATTTTGCGTCGGATGACACCGCCGGAAACACAAGCACCGATTCAGCAACCAATCCCCCACCGCTCGTCGCAATCGGTGCCGACATGCTGCACCGTTTCGGTGGCCGAAACGTTAATCAGAGCGCCGTCAGTGCGTCGCTCGACGTCTTGGCTTCACTCGCCAAACTCAAACCGTACCCGTTCGGCGTCGTGATCACCGATGCAGCCGCCAAGCGCTTGGGGCCCGATAGTTTTCGACTCAGTAATCTGCAAGCGGCGCTCATCATCGAGACACGCGGAGACAATGTACTTGTCACACGACACATTCAAGACCTGCTGACGCGTTGGACGTCGCGGGACTCAGCCCGCATCACCAGCAAGGAAGAGTATGGCTCGAAAATCTTCACGCTGATCGACGATCGTCTGCCCGAGTGGTGCGTTGTGAAGTGGGGAGCCGTCAAAGGGTATTACGTCGTGTCCATCGGACATCGCGGATTCAACGACGCGGCGCAATCCATTCTGCATGCTGATGAAGAGACTTTCGAGGACACAAGGCGAAAGAGCTGGCAGGACCTGCTCGACAGCCAGTCCGCACACTTCGAGTTGCAAGTCAACTTTGAAGCCATCCGAAACGCCCTCTCCACCGTTGTACGGGGTCGTACGCAGAATGTCCTCGATGAACTCGGATTCGCCGATTGTACACGGTCCATGTGGACGGTCGCCCGAAAGAACCGAGCCGTCGTTTGCACGCAGCTTAAAATCGTTGGTGGTATTGAAGTCCTCGTCCCGATCAGCAGCGAAGCGCTTGGCATTCAGAAAAAACTCATCCCGGATGCAGCCACCGAATACACGTTGTTTCGTTGTGGGTTGGACGACGTATTGAACAGTGCGACGAATGCCTACCTAGCCTCACGTCGGCACGAATTTCGCAACAATCTGAAATCGCATTGGGCGAACTTCGAAAAAGAGTCCGGCATCTCAGTTCAACGCGACATCCTCGACCAACTCGACGACGTCATCCTGATCCACAACGATCCGCCGCACCCGCTCAAGCTTCCGCTGCTATCAACGATCGTCATCCCCATTGCCGGCGATCCAGCGACCGTTGACAAATCGTTGGCCGCACTCATCGATCAGACCAACCGCTGGATGGGCCACGCAAATACCAATGCCAGCGACGACACCCGAAAATTCGCCCCCCGTTTCACCAAAGATGACGACGGCGTCTGGTACCTGTCCTTCGGTTTCGCCGGACCAGCCATAACTGTTGCAGACCGGTTCGTCATCATCAGCCATTCGCCACTGGCCTGCCGACATGCGCGCGACTATGTTCTCAGCAGCGTACCCTCCAAGTCTGAGTCGAGCGGAAAATGAGCACCACCGACCCCGAGTCGCAGCCGACAGAGCGGCTATACGATTGGCCGTTCTTCATCTTGTTTGTCGCGCTGTTGTGCTACATGGGTGGGTCGAGCCTGCTGGTGCATCTGCGAAAGTACGTCGCGGCGTCGGGCGGCGGCGTGGGAACGGTGAGTTGGGTCTTCGGCATTGGCATGGTGGGCAGCATCGTGACTCGCCCCTTCGTCGGAACTTCGATCGATCGCTTCGGTTGCGGGCGCATCCTCAAGATGGCGACGATACTTGGCTCGCTGTCGATCCTGGGTTTTCTAATCTCCTCGAATCTCTGGCTCATCTGCACGTTGCGAGTCATCTTTCAATTGTCGCAAGCCACATTTCTCGCCACCGTTGCAGTCGCGGCTGCCCGCATCGCACCCAAGACGCGATCGGCTGAAAGCTTGGCGATGATCGGCATGGGTGGTTTGCTCGGGTTGATGATGGGACCGATGATCGGCGACCTTATCTTTTCGCTCTACTCAGAAGCCAACGGACGGTTCACGATTTTCTTCGTCTCGGCCGCCACCCTGATGCTTGCAAGCCTGGCGTTTACCTCGGGTGTCAAAGTTCCAGAAATCGCCCAAGCCAAGTCGGATCGTGAGAATTTCTTCGTCGTGGTGTGGCGGCACAAACCCGGACCGATCGTCATCATGGCCATCTGCCTCGCAATGGTGCAAACGATCCCCGTGATGTTCATTGAAGGCTTCGTCAATGCCCGCAACCTGAGCGGCGTTTCGTTATTCTTTTTGGCCTACTCACCGACGGCGATCGCGTTACGAATCGTCATGCGAACGTTGCCCACGCGAATCGGGCGACGACGCACGCTGCTTCTTGGCATGACTGCATACCCAATCGGACTGCTGCTACTCACCCGCGTTGATGTGACGGCTGGTCTGATCCTGCCGGCGATCGTGATGGGTTTCGGTCACTGCTTCACGTATCCGTTTCTCGTCGACTTGGCCGCCGAATCCATGCCGCCACAACATCGCGGCGTTGCCACCGCGCTCATACTGGGCGTTCTCGACGTTGGCTTCCTGACAGGCTTCCTCGTGATCGGAACGCTGACCGATCGATATGGCTTCGGCGTATCACTCAAAATCGTCGCAGCGATCGCGATGACCGGTGTCGTCGCATACGCCTGGACGCAGCGCGGACTCTTCCAGCCGCTAAAACCGCTCGCAGGTTCCAATTAGGGCTATGACGCCCGGGCGACCCGATAACCCCCTCTTCATATTGAGTTGAATCGCGGCGATTGCGCACGATACAATAACCAGCAACGTCGGGCATTCGTTGGGGCTACCGATTCACCATGGGGTATACTCACACAACCACAAACCAAGTGCGCGTTGTCGGTTGCATGTTTGCAATCGCAATGTGCGTTTCGACACCTGCGTTCGGACAACGCGGCGCCGGTTTGAATTGCCCCATCACCGAAGCTGCCGAAGCACACCGAAGCGCAATCACCCGCGGCGCGATCCCCCCGACCGGTTGCGACGACGGCAGCGTGATTGACGTCATGGTCGTCTACACCACCGACGCACGAATCGCCGCCGGTGGACAAGCCGCAATTGAAGCGCTCATCAATCTCGCCGTCACCGACGCAAATGACGCGTTCACCAACAGCCTCATCAACACAACGCTCAACCTCGTACACACCGAAGAAGTCGCGTACGCCGAAAGCGGCGACTGGACGATCGATGGCCCGCGACTCTTCGGCACCGATGACGGATTCCTCGACTCCGTACACGACCTGCGCAATCAATACGGTGCCGATTGCGTCAGCCTTTGGGTCAGCACGCTGAACACCGGCGGCATCGGTTACTTCCCCGACAGTTCGCTCCAGGGCATAGGAGCCAGCGGGTTCAGCATGCTGCGCCTCGACCAAGCCGGCCTGCTCACGTTTGCACACGAGATCGGTCACAACTTCTTTTGTGCCCACGATCGCCCCAACGCGATTGATGTTCCCTTTGCCGAGTATTCTTATGGATACGTCGAACCGGGCAATCAATGGCGCACCATTATGGCCACCAGCGCAACGCCAACCATCATCCCACATTTTGCCAATCCGAACGTCAATTGGACCGGAACCAACCCCGGCCCGACCGGAATCCCAGAGGGTCAACCGCTCCCCAGCGACACCGCTCGCACCATCAACGAACTGCGAACCGTCGTGGCAAACTTCCGCGCGACGGCAGTACCGGGCCTCGGCTCGACGCTGTTTGTCGATTCGGCTGCGACTCCGGGTGGCGATGGCCAAGGCTGGGGCACGGCGGTCAGTGATTTGCAGGAGGCACTCTGCATGGCCAAGGGATCGGCGGGCGCGGTGCAGGAGATTTGGGTCAAGTCCGAAACATACCGCCCCGACGGTGGCATCGGTGACCGGACCGCTACTTTCAAGCTGATCGATGGCG
>BQJS01000076.1 GCA_021604825.1 Phycisphaerae bacterium
GCGATGACGTCACCGGCGTCGGTGGCCAACAACAGTTCGTAGTCTTCGCCATCGGACAGAACGCGATTGATGAGATTCTCTTCATTCGATTCGACTTTGCGAAGCGCGGATGACGCGATCTGCAACACCGCCGATCTGTTAAGTGTTGCGCCTTTCTGCGAAGCGATCAACATTCGATCGAGATCAATACCAAGTCCGTCGCTGATGTCCATCGTGGCGTGGAGCCTGTCGCCCAACGTCGTTGCGATCTTGCGGGCTTGTTCGACTCGCGGCGTGAAGGACATATGATGCCCGAGAATGCTACCACCCAGCGGACCGGTGACAAAAATGCGATCCCCACTTCGAGCCCCACTTCGCCGAACCGGCTCGATACCCGGATACGGTTCGGCGACGATCGCCACATCTATAACAAGCGCATGATCCCAGCCAGTTGTGTCACCGCCAATGAGCACGCAATCGAATTCCTCACAAATTCCGAGGACGCCTTCGATGATCGCCTTGGCGTCTTCGATACCCGACGACTTGGGCAGTGCCAGCGACACGACCACACCTTTCGGGCGGACAGCCATCGCGGCACAGTCGCTGAGATTGCACGCGGCTGCTTTCCTCCCGATCATCTCATAACCATGCTTGGATGAGTCGAAATGGACACCGTCCAGCAGCATGTCCGAAGACACCAGGATCTGACCACCGCCGATCGCGATCCCGCCCATGTCGTCGCCGATTGCGATCCCACCCGCCGCCGGCGGATGGCATCGATCAGCCAGCCAATCTGCAAAATCGCGTTCGTTTTGCCCCATTTAAGTCAGTATAGACCATGCTCGTGGAAGTTAAATCCGGTCATTCCCTCGAAAACCGCTCGTTTCGGTCCCCTTGCCCCCTTGCAGGCCGATTTCAGTCGGGTATCTTACGGGGCTTGCCGCTGAAACGATGGTTTTGCCGGAAGTCCCGACACGTTTATTTGAGGAAGTCACAATGCATTATCCACGCAGGAACAGCAAGATCAAAAAGAGTCGCAAGCAAGGTTTCCGTGCACGCATGAAAACTGTCGGCGGACGCAGAATCATCAACGCCAAGCGTCGTCGCGGCACGCACAAGATCAACGTCGCTGCATAATCGACCTCACTTCTGAATCGGCCCTGCCATCGCGCGACATTTGGCCGAGCAGCCCCCCTTTGATTTGAAACTGATCGTTTCAACGCGCGAGTCATCGTGCATTTCGATTTTTTCGATTCGCCCGCTTCGATTCCAATCGCCCAATCGACAACGCTTCAATCTATCAACACCCCGGACCGAAACGACGCTTACCCGCACTTGCCAACTGAGATAGACTAGACGCCCAGATTCAATCGATCGGAGGCGTTGGTTGGTATTGGACTTGGAAAACTATTTGGCACTGGCAAGTGCATCGCCGACGACTCTCGCCGTGCCAGGACCGGGACTGCTCTTCGGCTTGCTTCTGCTCGCAAGCATCGTGTGCGGTCTGTGCGCCAAGCGAATCCGAGTCCCGAAGGTCGTCGGTTATCTGCTCGCTGGAATCACCGTCAAACTTTTCATCCAGTGGTATCTTCGCGCTCAGGATGCTCAACTCGACGCCGAACACTTAGCCAACACGCTGATCACGCCACTTCGACCGGTCAACGACCTGGCCTTGGGTCTGATTCTCTTCACGCTAGGCACGATTTTTGAAACCGACCACGTCAAGTCGGTGGCAGGCCGGATTTTCAAGATCCACGTCGGCGAAGCAGGGATCACATTTCTCGGTGTCTTTGTGGGTTGCTCGCTGCTTGCGTATCTGGCACTGGGAACCGGAATCACGCTGAGCGTGACAACCGGTCTTTTGCTGGGGGCCATCGCAGTCGCGACCGCACCCGCAGCCACCCTGCTCGTTCTTCAGGAATACGACGCCAAAGGCCCAACGTGTGACACGATCCTCTCACTCGTCGGCCTCAATAACATCGTCAGCATTGTCCTGTTCCACGTGATCTTTCTCATAATGGTGACGTCCAGCGTGATCGATGCGCCCTACATCGACCGTGGTCGCAGCCTCGTCTCGGATCTGATCTTAACCACCTTGGGCAGCGCATTGCTGGGACTGTCGATAGGCGTCGCCTTCAGTGTATTGCACGCGAGGTTGACGCTTCCGGAAATGCTCGCGTTCTTCCTGGCCGTGTTGATTGGATTGGGCGAAGGGTGCGAGTACCTGGGTAATCACCTTCATCTCTCGTTCAACTTTCTCCTCACCACGTTGTTTATGGGCATCGCGTTTTGCAACCTTGCCATCGATTCTGAAAAACTGTACGCCTCAATCCGAAACTTGGGCTTGCCGATCTTCGCGAGTTTTTTTGCGATCGCCGGATACGAATTGCATCTTGGTGAACTTCAAAACCTCGGCGTCGTGGGTATCGGTTACGTCGTGTTTCGCACCCTTGGCAAGTACTGGGGAACGCGATTGGGAATTTGGCGCGGGCAATCCGATCAAGATTCACTATCGCAACAGATGCCAACCATCATGGGGGCGGGTCTGCTATGCCAAGCCGGTGTGGCGATCGGTTTGATCACGTTCCTCAAAGCGCAATGGGGAACGGTCGCGGATGGTGAATTCACGCCTCACCCCCTCGCCAACACGATCGCCACCGTCGTACTCGGATCGGTTGTCATTTTTGAGATCATCGGTCCGTTGGCGACCAAGTGGACAGCTGTCCGCGCGGGCGAAGTGACGATTCTGTCGCTATTGGGACGAGGACGGGCGACCGGTCCCGAACAATCGAGCGCCCGGGTCATCATGGCCTCACTCACCCGGTTGATCGGACATCGCCGTCAGTTCGACAACCATTCGGCGGGCGAGTTGCAGGTCAAGCACATCATGCGGACCAACGTCAAGCTCCTCCCGGCATCGGCGACGTTTGACGAAGTGCTGCACTTTATCGAGAGAAGTCGGTTTACATCCTTCCCCGTTGTTGATGATGACGGATCATTGTTGGGAATTGTCAGACTAGCCGACATTCGCGACATCATGTATGACCCAACGACGCTGGGGCTCATCACAGCGTTCGATCTCGCGGACCCCTCATTGCCTAAGGCCTTCGTTGAGCAATCGGTCAATGAACTCCTTGACAACTTTGGGAAATCTGACATCGGTGCGATTCCGGTGACGAAATCGTCGGACTCGCGAACCGTGGTTGGCATCATTGAACAGCGCGATGTCCTACGAGCGCTTCATATTTCGAAGCGAAAGTAATCAAAACGCAATTGCCTACCTCGGTTGCGAAATCAATTCCCTTAAACACGAGAATTGCTCTGGTCTCGATTTGCCACGATACTCTCTACCACCAATCAGGCGATCCTTTTCACCAGAACCCATGCGGGACAACACCCAACATGAAGTTACTCGCGCAAGCAATCGATGAAGGTCGCATTATTCTCGACCTTCACGCTCGCGATATGCCGACGATCTGTCGCGCAGTCGTGGATCGAATGGTTGAAAACGGCGCCATCCCGGGGGAGTTATCAGAACAAATAATCGCCGCGTTGCTCGCCCGTGAGGAACAGACGTCTACCGCGATCGGCCACGCGGTCGCTATTCCGCACACCTACATTGCGGGTTGCGCCGAGCCTGTCATCGCGTTTGTAAGGTTGGCCAAACCCATCAACCTTGGTGCGCCGGACGGCATCCCGACACATTTCCTTTTCTTCCTGCTTGGTCCTCCCGGGTCGGCTGAGCAACATCTTGATGCGCTGGCGAATATCGCCCGCTTGATGGCCGGCGACGAGTTTCGCTACGAAGCGGGTCGCGCAAAAGACGGCAAGGAACTTCGCGAAGCGCTCGATCGATTCATCGAGAGTACCAGTCGCCAACCGGTCTCCATCGACCGCCCTGCACCTGAGTTGGAGTACTCCGGTCGATTCTGCGGTGGGTTGGTCGCCGACCTTCAGCGCCGCTTGCCGCATTACTTCAGCGATTTTCGCGACGGAATTCATACCAAGTGCCTGGGGTCGATCCTATTTTTGTTCTTCGCGTGCTTGGCGCCCGCAATCACCTTCGGCGGTGTGATGGCCGTTCAGACCGGCGGCAACATCGGCGTCGTCGAGATGCTGACCGCGTCTGCAATCTGCGGAACGATTTATGCATTGTTCGCCGGGCAGCCGCTCATCATCCTCGGTGGAACCGGACCGCTCTTGGTCTTTACCGCGGTGCTATACCGCTTGTGCGACGATCTGAGAATTGAGTTTCTGCCCGCATATGCGTGGGTGGGTCTGTGGTCTGCCCTGATGATCGTCATCCTATCGGTGACCGACGCAAGCTGTCTGATGCGCTACTTCACGCGTTTTACCGATGAGATTTTTGCAGCGCTGATTTCGCTGATTTTCATCTACGAAGCCATCAAATCCTTGATTCATGCGTTCAGGGATCTTGACGTTCACAAGCACCACGACACTGCCCTGCTGACGTTGATACTGGCCATGGGAACGTTCTATATTGCGATGTCGCTCTCCCGGATGCGCAATAGTCGGTATCTGCGCCCCAAGTTGCGTGAATTCATCGCCGACTTTGGCCCGACGATCGCCATGGCGGCGATGACGCTTGTTGCGGTCCTACTCCACGAAGTCGATTTGGATATCCTCGCGGTGCCCGACAAATTCGGCACGACGAGCAATCGCCCGTGGCTGGTGTCCATCTTCGACGTGCCCATGTGGGTCCGATGGGCGGCAGCGGGACCTGCCCTCCTTGCCACCTTGCTCGTCTTCCTCGATCAAAGCATCTCCGCCCGATTGGTCAACAGTACGGACCACAGACTTCAAAAGGGCGCGGCCTATCACCTCGACCTCACCGTGGTCGGCGTGCTCATCGGCGCGTGTTCAATGTTTGGGCTGCCGTGGCTGGTGGCTGCAACGGTGCGATCGATCAACCACGTTCGCAGTCTCGCCACGATTGAAGAAGTCACAAAGAGTAACACGGAAACGCACGAACGCGTCTTGCACGTGCGCGAAACGCGCGTCACCGGGTTGGCGATCCACGTATTGATCGGTTGCTCGCTCTTGATGCTTTCTGCGATCAAGACCATACCGATGGCCGTGCTTTACGGGCTGTTTCTGTTCATGGGAATCGTTTCGATGTCGGGCAATCAGTTCTTCGAACGCCTCCGGTTGTGGGCGATGGACCCTTCGCTGTATCCGTCGACGCACTACATCCGGCGCGTCCCGCTGTGGACCATACACAAATTCACGCTCCTGCAATTGGTGTGTTTGGTGGCTTTGTGGATCGTTAAAGCCAGCGCCTGGGCGATCGCTTTCCCTATTCTGATCGCCGTTCTCGTCCCGATTCGCCTCTTTGCCGATAAGTTCTTTGACGCCCAACACCTACTCGCGCTGGACGCCGAGGAGGATCCGGAAGACGAAGAAACACATTGGGCGGCGTAGGATTTTCGGCTTAGGAATCTTTGGGCGACATCATGAGTCAACACAGCGCTATTGCGGCCAAGTGCGTCGTTTGTGGACAGAGCATCGTCGAAGAGAAATCAGGCCTTGTCGGCAGCCCCTGGGACACCTCCGTGTGCGACGTGTGTGGCCGACAACGGATGCTGGACGATGGCGGCGTGATGGTCCGCCGAAAGAAGCCGATCAAAGGCGCACAGTTTGACATCACCGACGTCTACATCAAACCCGGCGCATTGCACTACCTGACCGAGTCCCACGAACACTGCTGGCCCTTCGTTGAAGAACATGCCCGCATGGGCGCGAACTCAGACGCCACCAGCGAGATTCAATTCGACCGAATCCCGTTTCTGGAAAGCGGCGGTCACCGTGTCAGCCAACACAAAACCGTCAAGAACAAAAAACTCTGGATCATGACCGACGACAAAGGAACCACGGTCGTGATGGCCCCTGGCGAATATTAACTCTTCGCTTGATCACCAACTACGGGCAACCGGGTGGTGAGTTCGCCGGTGTTTGATCGAATGCTCTGGTAAGCGACGCGAAATCACGCAAGTCGATTTCACCATCTGCGTTTGAATCTGCGCAAACGCATGCTTGTGAGGTCGCCGGTGACAAACCCAGACAATCTGCGAACTCGTGAAAGTCGGAGAGGTTAACCACGGCGCCCGCAGCATCGAGATCGCCGCATTTGCACGCCGTCAGAGGATCGAGCACATACACCGCCCCATCGGTCCCGTCCCCACCACTTTCGTTCCATTCCCCGAAGTCCGCTACGTACACGCGTCCGCTGGTCGGATGGACAGCCACGTCGAGCGGGTGGATAAACGTGATCGGTGTGCCATCAATATCGCGAAGCGAATCGCTTTCAATGACCAAACCACCGCCATCAAGGCCGTATGATTGAATCGTTCGCGAGAAAATAAAATTCGCGATCAGCAGACGATTCTGCAGCGGTCCGGTGGCAACATATTCGGCAATTCCGTTGGGGCTACGACCGCCGTCGGGCAAGACATTGCGAATCAGATACGCCGAATCGAAATTGACATCGGGCGCAATTCCCACTGGATATACAGTGATTTCCCACGGATCGACGCCAGCCGTCGGATTCCCGCCGTTGAGGACGCATTCGTTGCGCGTGGGATTTGGATGACCGTAGTAAGCGTCTTCAACGAGAGTGACGAGAACTTCTGCCGGCTGAGAGTGTACTGCCGGAGCGCCACCACACGCGGGCGTGACAGCCGTCGCGTAGCTGCCTTGGTTGATGCAACCGTAGAGCTGACCGTTGGAGTGCCATGCAATGTCATACATGTTGCGAATGCCGGTGACGTAAATCTCCACGGGCGCTCCGCCGGCAATTGGATTGTAATTGATTGGCGAAGTTGTCTGCACGTTCACAGGAAGCGAGCCACCGCCGAATCCCGGTGCATTGACGTCGGCCACCAACAGCGTCGCACTGATCGGCGTCTCATCAAGGCCCCACTGCGTCCCACCAAATGGCGTCATGCTTCCGCAGGTAATGTAGAGTCGGCCATCCGGTCCGAAAGCGATTCCGTTCGGTGCGTGCGCTCCAACCGGAAGCCCATCGATGTAGGTTTCCCCAACCGTGCTGCTGCCTTCACCGACACCGGGAATCGTCACCTTTGAAATCGTCCCGTTGAATTGCACTTCGCCCGGCTCTTGTCCGCCGTTGTGGCTGACCCACAACACAAGATTCGATGGTGATGCGGATGGGTCGAAGGCGATGCCTTGGATGAGCGCGACATTCAAACTGAGAACAACTTCCGATTGCCCCGTATAGCGACCGGTGGCATCCAATTGATATCGTGTGACCCTCCCGACCTCGGTTCCAAAATGAAGGTCGGAAACATACAAATGCCCGTCGGGCCCGAGCGCCAACGATGTTGGCTCACCGTGGTCGGCGATTTTGAATTTGTAAAACGGAAAGTCGAGCGAGCCCGCGTAAGCTACGTTCGAGCTGGCGGCAATGCCCAACGCAACAACCAGCGCCCCGATCAACCGGAATTTCGTATTTGCCATTGCTTTGCGCATGTCTTCCCCTCGCGAGAAATTCGGATTCCGCACGCTAACCATGCTCGGCCGCCCGTTTGGATATGACATTAGTTTAGTGGGTTGCTCTCCGATCGGAAAATTCGCCATGGCGCGATGCAAACGGCGGTTTTCTGCGATCGAGTCCGCCATTCACCGATAAAGCACATGTGCAGATTGGCTAGGCGAAATCGATCGAATGGCGTTGAACCTCACAAAACCAAACATCATTCTCAGCGTTGACGTGGAGTGTTGGGGGCAGTCCGTCCTCGACCGCTCACTTCCGGTCTTGCCACATTCAGCCGACAACGTCCGCCGCCTCCTGCAACTCTTCGACAAACACAACGCCAAGGCGACGCTGTTCGTTTTGGGTAAATTCGCAGAGACCCATCCGCAAGTGATCGCCGATGCCGCCCGCGCCGGTCACGAAATCGCCTCGCACGGATACGGTCACGTCGAAGTCTTCCGCCAAACGCCAACCGAGTTTCGCGAAGACATCCGCAAAGCATCCGACATTATCGCCAGCATCACGGGCATTCAACCCAGAGGCTATCGCGCCCCGGTATTTTCAATCCGCAACGATTCGCTTTGGGCGCTCGATGTGCTGGCTGACGAAGGGTTTGAATTCGATTCGAGCATTTTCCCATTCGCCGGACCGCGTTATGGCATCGGCGATTGGCCAGCGGACCCTTGCACCGTCAAAACAAAAGGCGGGTACTCGATCATCGAATACCCGCCGACAACGCTGCAATTATTCGGACGACGTCTACCCGTCGCCGGTGGTGGTTACGCTCGTTTGCTTCCCAAACGCGTTCTGCAAGCGTGTTTCGATCGGACCACTCGCAAGCGCGACACGCCGCCCGTGTTCTACTGCCATCCATACGAAATCGACGCAACAGAAATCAGCATCCACTACGCTGGCGTACCGCTCAAGCGCCGTCTGCACCAGGGACTCGGACGCAAGACATTCTGGCCCAAGCTTGAAGCCATGCTCACGCGATTCACGGGGACGACGTTCGGGGCAGCCATCGCGAATATCGACACGCTGCCATGCAGATTCTCAGCACCGCATGACACTCCAACGCCGCCATCTCAGCGCGACGTGCAGACTTATGCCACCGAAGTTTGATGAACGTGTACGTCGGTTTGCGGATATGGAATACTGATACCCTTTTCATCAAACGCGAGTTTCACCCTCTCCGTCATATCAAACTTTACCGCCCAGTAGTCGGCTGAATTCACCCACGGACGCACCACGAAATTCACGCTGCTATCCGCAAGTTCTGAGACCGCGATCGTCGGAGCTGGGTCTTTCAAAATTCGCTCGTCCGCGTCGATCAATGACTGAAGCAAGTCCTTGGCTGCTTTGATGTCGTCATCGTATCCGATACCGACAACCATATCGACGCGACGCGTTGGGTTGGCTGAGTAGTTGATGACGTTGCCACCAGTAATGTTTGAGTTGGGGACGATGATGCGTTTGTTGTCTCCGGTTCGCATGGTCGTGGCGAAGACCGCAATTTCTTCAATCACGCCGCTCGTACCGCCGGCTTCTACGAAATCACCGACCTTGAACGGCCGAAAGATGATCAGCATCACGCCTGCCGCAAAGTTCGACAGCGACCCTTGGAGCGCAAATCCAACCGCCAAGCCTGCGGCTCCAATCACGGCGACAAACGAAGTTGTGGGAACGCCGAGTTTCTGTATTGCGGTAATGACAACCAGCGCGAGCAATCCCATTCTGATAATGTTGCAAGCAAATCCAACGAGCGTTTCCTCCAACTTGGCCCGCCGCATGATCCGACGAGCCATACCCGTCAAGATTCCCGCGAGAATCCATCCAAAAACAAGCGTGAGAATCGCGGCGATAACACTTGGCCCATATCCCAACACCAGCTCTTTGCCGCGTTGCATCAGATCTTCCATATTCATTTGAGTGATCCCCCTTTAGGTAGATTGAGAGCGAACGCCGGAGCTGGTTTCAGCCCCGACGTTCGCGATGATTCGTTTTTCATTCGGTCGCACTGACGGTCAGACATTCAGTGCGTTCGTAATTTAGTAGATTCGCGTACTTTCAGATTCATCGACCGTCGAATCCATCTGGTCGCTGATCATCGAAACGCGGAAACGTACGTCGCCGGTGGCTGTCCCCTTCACGACGACGCGATAGGTGGCTTTGGCCTTCGGCGCCAACGACGGAAGTGGCGCGAACTCAATCTGCTGCCCGTTGGCAGTGCCAGCCGTCGGTCCGTCACCCGACACAAACGATTGCTCAGCAGGAAGATTCGCCTTCAACGAAATGTTCGTGCCAACCGCAGACCCCTGGTTGGTCACTGTGATGATGTACGTCACGACGCTGCCAACTTCGATCGGATCTTCAACGTCGATCACCTCCAGCAAGATCGCCGGGATACCGCGAACTTCCAACATGGCCTCAGCGTTGGCATTGGCACACACCGACCGAACCTCAGCCTTATTCGTAAAGGTGTTGATACTTGATGCCATCGCGTCAACGGTGACCGTTCGCGAAGCGCCAGGGTCAAGCGAACCCAGATTCCAGGTCACCCGTCCGCCACCGAATTGCCCGTTTTCGCTGGCTCGGACGAATCGCAAGCCCGACGGAAGTGCGTCGGTCAAGACGGTATTGCGAGCTACTGCATCACCAACATTGGTCGCGGTAATTTCAAACTGAGCCCCGCGACCCAAGTAGCGGATACTTGGACCGGTCTTGGTCAGTGTCAGTTCAGGCTTGGTGATTCGCGTGGAAGCACACGACCGCGCCGTCAAACCGCCGTCTTCCGACGCTTCGACGCAGTTTTCAAAAGTTCCAGTATTCGCTGCTTTCAGGTCGACCGAAAATTCGCGCGACACGCCCGACGGGAGATTGCCGGCTTGGAACATGATCTCGGATTGACCGCTCATCGTCGTCCAACCGCTGGGCAATTGATCCTTAACAACCACGTTGCGGGCGAGTCCTGATCCCGAGTTGGTGACACGCACTGTCATCGGAATCGGATCGCACAGCATCACCTCTTGCGGCAATGTCTTGGTCACTTCGAGTGCTGGCTGAACGATCGTGATTTTGGAACAGACCTGCGTTGTGAACGTCACCGTCGCACACGACGACAACTCGCCGACCATCGCAGCCGATCCCGAAACCGTCAGCGTTTTGGATTCGCGCGACTTGATTGTTCCCAAATGCCAGGTGGCTGTCCCACCGCTGCTGCTTTTGGGTTCGGGCTTCATGGACGTCATCGCGAAACCGTCAGCCAATCGCTCGGTGAGAATCAGATCGTTGACCTCACCGGTGGTCAGATTCGTAAGTTTGATGGTGTAGTCAAAAGCGCTGCCCGCGCGAATCTCTGATGGCGCAAAACGTTCGAGCAGAATCACGCTCGTTGAAGGATTGCCGGTCGGATACGCTTCACTGGCCAGACGTACTTGCCCGGAACCTTGCGCCATCGCATTGGCGGCAAACAACATGGCAATAGCGATGCAGCCCAACGAGCCGATGCGTCGCAACCCCATGACAGATGGTTGATGGTTTGATTGATGGGTATTTCGTTTCATATCGAATCTCCTTCAGGTTTTCCGGGTCCCCTACCCGGTTATCGCGCCTCGGCGGTCGAGGACGAATGAATTGTGAACGTGTACTGGCGATTGAGTTTTAGGCGTCCATGCGGAAACGTACTGATTTGACGCCATACTCCATTAGGGTACGCGATACGCCCTCGTTGTCGATACCTCCGACCGTCAATCAGCGTGGTGACCTGTGGGGTCTTACCCTCATATCAAGCTAAGAGATTCCCGGAGTTGCTCGATCGTTTAATTTGGCAGGAACACCCAAGATGGGGTGTCATTTGATGACGATCGAGTTGTGAAATGCGGGGATTACGAAGACTCGCTCGAAAGCGAAACTGATATGAAAGGCGCCGGCCACCGCATGGAAGAAGCAAGCGGGACCGGCGCTCGGGCAAAGCAAGCAAGGCATGCACATGTGTCAAGTACGTGTGCCTTGGTTGGAGGTCTACCTTCGACTGGATCGACGTTGCATGACGCGACGATCGCGATCAAACGTCGGTCGACGACTGGCGACTCGGCGACGCGAATCGTATCGATCGGAACTTCGCGAGAACGTTCTCGCATTGACGACTCCGCGTCCGCTCGCATGTCCAGATGCTGCCGCCGTCGCGGTCGGCCGACGTCCATTGGAACCAGCTTGGCCTGCGACATTGACCTGCCGCGAACGCCCTTGCGATGCGACGCTCTGACCGCCACTGACAGCCACACCGTTCTGACCGATGTGGACGTTGAGCGTTCCGCCGACCGCTGGTCCACGCTGCCCCGCCACTGCGTAGCTGTGGGAAACGCTTAAGCCAGTTTGGTCGAATCCGACGCTGAGTCCTCTGGCCACATTGAGCTTTCCGCTGCTGGCCTTCGTCTTGGTGAACCCGACGCCATCGCCATCATAGTTGGCTGTCGCCGCTGCCGTTCCCGGTCCCCAGCCACCCGAGCCAGCCGTCGCCGAAGTGTTGGCCACACCTGCGAACGCTGCGAACGGAAACGCCATCATCGAAACTGCAACACCAATCGAAAATCTGTTTTGTCTTATTTGGTTTCGCATGACTATCCTCCACCTTGCGTGCTTCGTCTTGCGTTAGTTTCAATTTCGTCAAATTCCGAATCCGACCGGTTGGCGAGGTTGCTGCCAAACCCCTTGGTGCCAACCGGCGGACTCGGCCCCACTATCACTTATGGCACGTCCTCACATCTGAGTGCCACTGATTGTCACTCTACCGGCGGATTTCGACAGCCGAGACACTCGCTCGACTTCGACCCATCCGATAGGCACGTCCTTCCGCTCGGACCATTGCCCGACTCGTGCGACGCGGTCCGCTGATGCTCACGCCAACGCCATCTGAAACGGCGCTGCCATACTGGGTCGCGCTACTGACTGCTCGAACCTGCGAGTGCGACACACCGCCATACGTGTCAGCCAACGAGTCGCTGACACTGACCGCGCGACCGCCGTAGATTCCATCGCTCACGGCGCTGCCGTCGCTGACCGCGATGCCGCCGATGCTCGTTGCGGTCGAAGTTGAATCGCTTTCCGCCAACCCGCCGAAACGACCCAACGCGTATGCGTCGCTCTTGCTGATGGCCACACCACCAACCGTGGCTGCGAGGCTGTCACTGCGTGCGACTGCTGCCCCACCCCAGCGGCTGACACCACGAGCCACCGAATCGCTGCGGGCGTATCCACGATCCGCAATCGCGAACGAGTTGCTGATCGCAGCCCCACGCCTTCTGCCAACGGCGTGCGAGTTTGAAACCGCTACGCCACCGTTGACCGCGCCTGAGTATGCATTTGAGACAGCATTCCCACGGGCTGTCGCCGTCGAAGTCGCCGTTCCCCCGTTGCTCGCGACTGAGACAGCCGAAGCGCTGGCTGCCATCGCCGGAACCGCCCCCATCAGAGACGCCAACGCGAATGCCTGCATTGCCTTCTTCATCGTAAGTCTCCTTTCAACAATGAGTTACACCCATTCATTGCCCTGCGATTGCTGGCTCGAAAGCCCATTAGCATTCGCTTCATCAGTATAGACAGTTGATAGATAGAATTAGTTAGCATTTGTTAAATATTTTTCTAAAACAGCGTTCTTGACTGCTTGAAGGGTGTTTTTTGGCGCTTTGAATCACAAGGCCCGATCCGACAGCCAGATCGGGATGCGGTTTGTGGCGAGGGATGTTGAGCCGTTCATACCCCAATCCTACCGGAGTGGAGCTTAGAGTTGAGGCCTGACCAAATTGAGGTAGCCCGGATTTCGGCGAACGTGGGCGGCGTCAACGACTGACATTAGACAATACCCAGTTCAACCAAACGACGATCGTCGGAATCTGACGACCGTCATTGCAAGGTGTCACCGAAGTTGAATGTTTTGAAACACTTAAGGTTTTTCCCCTCGAATCGATCATGACAATTGTGAAATCAATCGATTCACAAATCGCGGTTTTTGAATCGTTCGCGGGACGCTTCATTCATCTTGACACTCTTTTCGCCACTTCCTAACATCCCTTTCCGAAGAGAACTTATGCAAGATTGCATTGGCGCGATCTTGCTGAGAACTGCATCCGTCCTACTTTTCTGCATTCTGGTGTTTCTCTTTTGTGACGTCCGTATCCCGCCCTAAGTTGATGTGCGGGAAAGGTTTGCCTCTGGGCGGCGGGAAAAGCCGCTAGGGAGATAAGCAAAACAAATGTCATCTGCCTCCGTTGACGCACCCAGTCAGCCCGAATCATCCGAATCCAAGAGTTCCGCGACGATCCCGGCGCAACCGCTTGTCCCGTTGCGCGATCGGCTGCTCTATTCAGACAAAGCCCGGACCCAAGGGGCTGGCACCGGTCAGGACCGCGACCTCAGCAGCGACGTCAAAGGTCGCCGTAAGATCGTTTGGGCGATGGTCTTTGGTTTCATTGGAGCGATGACGCTGGCCTCGGTAAAGTTCTTCTTCCCGCGCGTTTTGTTTGAACCAAAAACACGATTCGGCATCGGTTTCCCCGGCGACTTTGCCATGGGCGTGGACACGCGCTACCAAGCGGCTTATCGAATCTGGGTCGTTCGCGATGCACAAGGCATCTTCGTGTTGTTCGCCAAGTGTACGCACCTTGGTTGCACGCCCGACTGGAAAGAAACGGACAACAAATTCAAATGCCCGTGCCACGGTAGCGGTTTCGATATGGAAGGCGTGAACTTTGAAGGACCAGCCCCGCGCCCCCTCGATCGAACGATGGTCGAGATCGACGCTTCCGGTGAAATCATTGTCGATAAGGCGATGCTGTTCCCTTACGAGCAATGGGGCGACCCTCGGGCACGGGTCAATGTCTAAGTAATCATCGTCTAGGTAAACATCGCAAACGTCCGCGGCACTTATTTGCCAGCCAGTTTGCCCAACGATCTAGCAAGCAGCCACATCGGTCGCACCACATAGGAGAGGTCAATGTCAGGCGACCCGAAGCAACCTTCAGAAGAATCAAAGTCCAAGGCCCCATCTGGAAACGGTGCCAAGAACGACGACGCCAACGCTGAGTCATTGGTCACCAAAACGCGCGAAGGCATTGAAATGCTCAAGCGCGATCCGCGCGAAGGGCAATTGTGGACATCCGTCATTCGCCACAAGCTTGACGACTCGCCACGCAACCGATCGCTGGCAGTACTCTCGAACGTTTTTCTCCACCTGCATCCAGCCAAGATCAACCGCGACGCCGTACGGTATTCGTTCACCTGGGGCATGGGTGGCATCACGTTCTTGCTATTCGTCATCCTTACGCTGACCGGCGTCTTCTTGATGTTCTACTACCACCCCACCAAAGGGCAGGCGTTTCGCGACATTCTGTATCTCAAGCACGACGTTCCGTTTGGAAACTTGCTGCGAAACATGCACCGCTGGGCCGCCCACGCGATGGTCATCACCGTTTGGCTGCACATGCTCAGGGTGTTTATGACCGGATCGTACAAGCCGCCGCGTGAATTCAACTGGGGCGTGGGGGTGTTGCTTCTGGTCCTGACGATGTTGCTGTCGTTTACCGGCTACCTGCTTCCCGACGATCAGCTCGGATTCTGGGCTGTCACCGTCGGCACGAACATGGCCCGAGCAACCCCGATCCTCGGACACGAAGGGCCGTTCGGTGCGGAGTTTGGAATGACCGCATTCAACGACATTCGGTTCGCGCTCTTGGGCGGATCCATCGTTGATTCAAACGCCCTGCTGCGAGCGTACATCTGGCATTGCATCGGGATTCCGATCGTGGCTTCGGTCTTTATGATTGTGCACTTCTGGCGCATTCGAAAAGACGGAAGCATTTCGGGCCCGGCACCGGTGATGCTGGCGCACGAATTCAAGGGTTGGAGCAAGTAAGCGTCGTTCGTGTTGGTTGGTTCTTGAGTCGGATTCTCAAGCAAGAAGTTTCAAGAGGTTGGCATGGACTGGATTCAGCTTTGGAAGATTGCGTCGGCGCCGGACAACGTGCCCATCATCATCATGTTGGCATTGGTCGGGTTCTATACCTGGTATTCGATGAAGCAGGCGCTTGCCAATGATCGCCTTGCCGCCGAGTTGGAAGCCGACCCGGCGATGCAGAAGACACATCACCGCAAAACGCAACCGTTCGAGAAGGGCTGGGCCGAGCGCGTTCATGTTTGGCCATACCTCTTGAAGATCGAATTTCTCGCAGCGATCATCGTGACGTTCATCCTCATGGTGTGGTCGATTCTGCTCGACGCCCCGCTGGAAGAGCCAGCCAACCCCTCGCTGACGATGAACCCGTCGAAGGCGCCGTGGTACTTCCTTGGCCTTCAGGAAATGCTCGTGTACTTCGACCCGTGGATCGCGGGCGTGGTGTTGCCTGGCGTCATCGTGGTCGGTTTGATGGCCATCCCCTATATCGACGTGAACCCGCTCGGTAACGGGTATTACACCTTCAAGCAGCGCATGTTCGCCATCCTCACGTTCAACTTTGGTTGGCTGGTGCTGTGGGTGCTGTTGGTATTCATTGGAACCTTCATTCGTGGTCCGGGTTGGTTGTGGTTTTGGCCAGGACAGTTCTGGGATCACCATCGCGTGGTACACGAAACCAACGTGGATTTGCACGAATGGTTCGGCATCACGTCGCAACCCATGATGGGCATCTTCGGTGCAGCGGTCGTGGGCGGTTTCTTCGCTATCAGCACCGGCATCTTTCACGTGTTGTTTAAGAAGTTCGCAGCCAACGCTTACCGCGTCATGAATATCTGGCAGTACCTGACGCTGGTCGCGCTATTCGTAACCATGCTGGGCCTGCCAGCAAAAATGATTGCCCGATTGGCGTTCCGTATTAAGTACGTCATGGTGACACCATGGTTCAACATCTAGTCGCGAGTCGTCTCGAACCAACGGGTGCCGGTGCCCCGCCCTTCAGGGTGGGGGACTGATAGTCATAAAGTGGTGTGGCGTCCCTCTTGCCCGCACCAAAATATCCTGACCCATTCGCCGAAAAATGGGTCGCGTTCTAGAATCTCACATGTCCGATTCCCCACAACCCGCCAAGCGCAACCCCGTCTCATTCTTGATGGTCGCGGTTTTAGTTTTCGCATCGCTGGCTCTTCCGGTGTTCTTCTGGAAGGGAACTTGGTTCGGCACGCACCTGACGGACGACCAGATTCGCGAATACCTCACCGATGCCGACAACCCCAGAAAAACGCAGCACGCCCTCGAACGCATCACCGAACGTATTCGCTCCAAGGACGCCAACGTCGCGTCGTTCTATCCACTGATACCGCCGCTAGCGTCAAACGATCGCCACGAAATCAGAATGATGGCCGCCTGGGTCATGGGCTGGGATACGTCCGGCGAGGGTTTTCAGGACGCCTTGGCCAAGCTGGTCCGCGACCCCGTCGAACTGGTTCAGCGAAATGCAGCACTCTCGCTTTCAAAGTTCAACGACGACCGCAGCAAACCGGTGCTCCTATCGATGCTTGAACCGTTTGACATAAAGAGCCCAATCACCGGCACCGTCTCAGGTCTACTCCAAAAAGGTCAGCCGGTCCGTGCGGGGATGGAAGTTGCCTATCTGAAGTCCACCGACGCCAAATCAAGCAAGATTATTTCACCAGTCGACGGTGCCATAAAAAGCGTCGCCACAAGCAACGGTTCAGAAGTGTCAAAAAGTGACACCATCTACGTCATAAGCCCAGCCCAGCAAGACATGTGGGAAGCCCTCCGCGCATTACTGATCGTCGGCGACCCAGAAGACATCGAAACGATCCGCGCAAACGCCGACCGCTACGCCACCAAACCACAAATCGTCGAGCAAGCCAAAGAGACGATGAAGGCGATCGAGAAGCGGGCACAAGAAAACTAACGCAAACCCGCCTTGACTTACGCACTGACGACCTCGAAGAATCGGGTATGAACCTCAGCTTCAGGGAATCGGAGTGACTGTAGATGATTGCGAACTACAGCCCTGGCGCATTCCTCACTTCCACGCTCTTGGGAATCCTTTGGGGAATCCTCAGTGTTGGCATCGTGATCGTCTTGGTTGTCCTTTTCCGGTCGTCTGCCAAGAAGCGAGCGATGATCGAATCTGCAAGCCTAAAGAGGTTCACGCCCGAAGCAGAAACTGCATGGGATCAACTTCACGGCAAGATCGAGCAAGAGCTTAATACCCTGCGAGAATCCGAATGGGCAGGCGTTTACTACCATGGCGATGGACTTGGCGTGAATGCAACCCTCACACTTGCTCCAAGAAATGGTTTCGTCTTTCTGTGGTTGGGATGCTTGGGCGTCTATGACCGTAATTACGGCGGAGTGACTCTATCCGAGCGAGGGACCATTCAGCTTTCTTGCGAATTTGAAACCCGTCAAAAAGGGTATCGCGAATTGGCTCAAGAATTTGTATCAATTATTTGGGATGAACGGCGATACCTAATTCCCCCCAACATGATCTCCCAATTCCGCAAGGACCTGAAAGCCAAGAAAGAGCCAAGAAAATGTGTACATGGCCCATACTTTCTTCGCGCGGGGGACCATGAGAAAGCCGTGACCGGATTGCCTGAGTTGCCCGACGTATTCAACGGTTGAATCGGTAAATCCGGGTCGAGGCTTACTACTACTTGGTTTGCAGTTGCACGTCGATCTTGCGAATCATCTTGGCTTGAATAAGCGTGTGCCGACCGTCCGAGTGTTGCAGGATCACCATGCGGCCAAGCTCATGTGGGAACGCTACTTTGGATGTTGAGGGATCGGTGAACCCAAGGATGCGTACGTCTTCGAGGGCATTGCCGCTGCTCAAGTGAACGGTGGAGAGGGTGCTCCCATCGAACACCCCTTTGACTGCGATGCGCGTCGTTCTGGAAGCGGTCCCACGATTGGCTAAACCAAGGAACTTGAAGAACAACGTCAGCACAACAATCGCGCCGACGATCGGACCAATGACGCTGACTGTCTGTTCAAAGGGGTGCATTCTTTCCTCAATCCCCGGCGCGGCGTCACGAGGACGCGATTGGGATTTTGGGATGGTTTCTGGATACGGCTCGTTTCTAGAAACAGACGTCAGAAAGGCAGTTCGCCGAAGGACTCTTCAAACTCTGGCGTGGGGGTCATGTCGATGGCGTCCCAGGGGCAGCCGTCCAGGAGCATGTCCATTGGGCCTTTGGTGATGCATCGCTTGCATCCGATGCAGGCCAGCGGATCGACGATGACGCGGCCGAAATCCGGCGCGAATGCGGTATCTTTGACCAGGATCATGCAATCATCGACCGGGCACAGTTCGATGCACACCGGCGACCCCGCACAGCCCGTACACGCGTCGTTGATGACGGCGATTTCTTTGGGCTTCTTCTTGCGGGGCTTGGCGGATTTGGCACTTCGCTTTGGGTCAACAATCGGCATCGGTCAACTCTCACTTGTCGGCAGAATGCGTACTGAAATAATCGACAACCAAGACATCTAAGCTGTGGGGATTATAGCGCTGGGGGGATTATAGCAGCGTCCGTGGAAAAATCGCCCCTAATCGCCGCCAGAATCAACAGCACCCCCGACAGGTTCGCGAAAAAGGGCCAAGCTGCTGGTGAAGCCGTGAACGAACGTCTTTCCGCCCACCGGTCCAATCTCGCCCTGGGCGAAGAACCCAGCCACCGAGCAATTGTCAGCGAAATCGTTGACCAGGCTGATATCATGGTTGGCTTCTTTGAAGAACCGCCGGCCCCGACCATTGCAATTGAATAGCAACGCCCCGCTGACGGGTGGCTTGGGGCGGTCCTTTTCTTCGCTGAGCAATCGCTGCATTTCCTCGGTCGCGCTTCGCGAGTCGCGAACGTGAAACTGCACGGTTTGGCCCGGTCGGAGGAAGTCCCCCACGGCCAGCGCCTTCTGCTCGGTCACGCCCATCATGTTGCGAATGAGGAAATCACCTGCACTGGCGTTGGGCACATGCTCGTCGATCAGGCGTCCCACATGCAACCCGGTCCGCATCAACTTCTGATCTTCGTCGGGCGCACTGTTGAATACGTTTCGCAGAACATCCAGCGCCGGTTTGCCACCGAGTTCCTGGATGAGATTTTCGTGCGATTTGGTGATCACAAACGGATCGCCGACCTGGCGGCAACCCTGCGAGACCACCGAACTGACATCGACATTCCCACTGACTGCCACCCCCACCAGTCCTTGGCGCAGGGCTTGGTCACCGACAAACAAACGGTTCTGCCCGACTTCGGTCGCGCCGCTGGCCATCCCGCCCACGATCGTGGAACCGGGGTACAATGCGTCCATCTTCTCGATGAACAACTGGGCGTTGATCGAAAACGGATCGGGCAGCAGCACGAAGCTGGGCGAGTCTTCCGGCCGAACGCCGATCCGTTCGTACCAAGCCTCGTTCGGCGCGTCTTCGAGCGCTTGCAAATCCTCTTGATCGAATACGAACGAATTGACCCGCACATCGGGCAAGCGAGCCGCCCAAAGCGTAATGGCCGGTTGGGATTCGATCTCGGCAGTCGGGCCGATGATGCTCTCACCGGTGCATCCGATCAGATTTCGGCAATCGATGCTGTTGTAGACTTCGCTAATAAGCTCGTGGAATTCGGGACCGTGATGGTGCGAGGCAAAAATAAACGCCAGATCGGCTTTGAACGTCTTCACGTCCACGCAGAGATCATGCACCGCGGCTTCCACTTCACGTCGCAGCGTTAGTTTTGAGATGAATTCCATCGCAGTGCCGATCGATCCGGGGGCGTATTATTGGCGTCATGGGAGCATATGAACGTATTCGGCGCAACGCCAGCACGACGGCGATGCGTTTACGGATTATACTCCCCAACATGCCGATTGTCTCGGCGCGTACGGATGATATCGGGAGTTTCCAAGCATGTCCAAAATTGTCGTCATCGTCAGCGATATGATCTTTCGCACCAAGATTGCTTCAACCGCACAAGCCGTCGGATTGAGCATCGATTTCGCAGAATCGTTGGACGCTCTTAAGTCACTGGCCCAAGAATCCAAGCCCGGTACTGTGCTGGTTGATCTGGAGCAGGATGAGACTTTGGTGGCCGGGGTTTTGGATCTTGTGTCGAAATGGTCGCCACGGCCAATCCTTTTCGGATATTGCCCGCACGTTCGCCAATCGGTGATCGAACAAGCCAAGCAATCGGGATTCGA
>BQJS01000077.1 GCA_021604825.1 Phycisphaerae bacterium
TTCTGCGTGATCAACGTGCTTTGATTTTCAGGCCCGAGGACTTTTCGACTGATCTTCAAAACACGTCGATGCAACGATTCGGCCTCCTTAACATTGCCGCGTTCAAACATAAAATCGGCTAGATTATTCATCGTCGTCAACGTCGCGTCGTGTTCTTCGCCCATCTCCTCCAGTTGAATCTCGAGGACGCTTCTGAAAATCTCCTCAGCCTGATCGTGCTCCCCCAACTGCATGTGCAACGACCCGAGGTTGGACTTGGCGGCAAGCGTCTTGGGATGGCGCGGCCCAAATTTCTCCAAGTACGCCTTGCGCACATCGGTCAGCAATTGCTGGGCTTCCTCGAAACGCCCGATTTCCTGAAAATATCCGCCCAACATGTTCATGGTGCTGAGGGTGTCGAAGTGATTAACGCCCAAAATCGCCTTTTCGCGATCCAGATTGGTGCGGGCCAGCGTAACCGCTTCCTCACGTCGCCCTTGCGTGTACCGCAATCGAGCCAGTTCCGTGGTCGCTGACAATCCCAACCGCATAACCTCGGCATCGGCGACGTCAGCACTGCTGTTCGATTCCGACACGACGAATGACACGGCTTCTTCCGCAACGTCTTCGATGCCTGATTCGTCGATGATCTCTTCAAACATCTCGCCCGACTCGTCAAGGCGGTCCAGTTCATGCAGGACTCTGGCCAACATCGACTTCGACGAAAGCAAGTCAACACTCACGTCACCTTCGGACTGACCGAACAACTCAACTGATTCTCTCAGCAAAGGCTCCGCATCCCCATATCGACCGAGACTTTGGAAGCTGCTGCCCAGCGTTTGATAAAGCGATGCCCGCACAATTGCGGGGGTCTCATCGTCGCTTTCAAGTTGCGCCGCCGCACCGGCTAATACGTCGGCAACACGAACCTGATAGCCCTCGTTTTCCGCGTCGACCGATGCCAACATCGATTGCAAGAATCGATTAATCGATGCGGCGCGTTCTGCTTCAGTTTGGGCAATCTTCTGCGCTTCGGTGGCGTCGCGATAGAGAACCGACATCGTCGCGCCATATGCAATCGTCAAGATCAGAAACGCAACCGCGACGCCGGCTAGCATTCGGTAACGCTTCAGGTTTCGCTTAAGCACATACCAAGTGCTGTCGCGCCGCGCGGCGATCGGTTCGCCAGCATCGAATCGCTGCAAGTCTTCAGCCAACTCCCGCGCCGATTGGTAGCGACGTTCGGGATCTTTCGAGAGGGCTTTGAGCGTGATCGTTTCCAGATCCGAATCGATGAACGAATTGTGCGCGCGGAGCGATGCGGGTTCGCTCATGACGATCTGATCGAGGACTTCGCGGATGCGTCCCTGCACTTCGTACGGAAACGCACCGGTGAGCAGGTGGTAGAGCATCATCCCGAGCGAGTACACATCGGTGCGAACATCGATACGGTGCAGATTCCCCTCGGCTTGTTCGGGGCTGGCCCATGCAAGCGAACCAAAAAAATTGCCCGATTGGCTGATCGCGTTGGCACCCTTGCTCGCACTTTCCGGCTCACCAAAACCCTTGGCCAACCCGAAATCGAGAATACGAGGTTCACCGCTTCGGTCGACGCGAACGTTACTCGGCTTGAGATCGCGATGCATGATGCCGTGTTGATGGGCAAAGTGGATCGCTTCACAAGTCTTGGCCAGCAATCGAACGGCGCTGGATACGTCTTCTGCGGTTTTCGGACAAAGCTGTACGGCTCTGTCGAGCGGCAGGCCGTCAACGTATTCCATCACGAGATACTGCCGGCCCTCTTCCGTCGTACCGCTGTCGTAAATACTGACGATGTTGGGGTGCCGCAGCGACGCGACCAAATCCACCTCGCGCTCAAACCGCCGCGCGCTGGCCGTCGACGCCAACGCCCCATCGAGCAACACCTTGATCGCCACGTCGCGCCCGGTGGATTTCTGCACGCTGCGATAGACCACACCCTGCCCACCGCGCCGCACTTCGACGAGTCGCTCGTACCCTTCAATCTCAATGGGCAGACGGGTACGCATCGCTTCACGCTGCACTTCGTCGAGAAGCGTCGACGGATCGTCAAACCATTGCGATGGGGTGGATTGCATGCCCGATGGCACCGATATTGCTCCGAGGGAAAACTGTCGTCGTTCGCCAGCGTGCCCGTCTCCAACTTAGCCTTCTTCTTCCACCTGGAGACGAATCAATTCGCTGAGTCGTTTGAGGATGCGCGACTTGGCTTTGTAAACCTGATCCACGTTGATCTTGAGTTCGTCAGCCGTCTCTTGCGCGCTACGTCCCTGCACACCGTAGTATTCAAACGCGCTTTGATCCTGCTCGTTGTACTCCACCGCGATGATCCGCATCGCCTGGCGCACGTGATGCTGCCTCCACTCTTCCTCCCAGATCGCCTCCGACTCCGGATCGTCCTTCGGCGGATCGACGGCGGCTTCAATGTCTTCTAGCAGCACCGGCGACTTTTTCTGAAACGTTTTTCGATAGACGGCACGGATGACGAGCGTTTTAAGGTAGGAGCGGAATTTTCCCTTGGATGGGTCGTACTCAAAATTCTGCATCGACTTGGACAGGATCAGCAGCACATCCTGCATGATGTCGTCAATTTCGGCTGAATTGACGTGACGACGACGGGCAAAGCTGCGGATGAGGGGGCCATACCGCTCGCAGAACTCGGTCCACGCGGCATCGTCGCCAGCTTTGGCGACCCGTTCGAGAAGCGTGACGTGCGTGGTGTTTGGCCCAATCATGACATGGCTATTCTACCCTAATCCACGCCTAAAAGCGCTGTTGCGGAGTGCGTCCAGCCAGCCGCCATGATTGGCGCATAAAATGAGCCCGCCGATGGTTGATCCACCGACGGGCTTTGAAACCTATCAAGGTTTCTGAAACCTGAAAGGTTGCTGCGGTCGCAGCTACGTCTGCTACGTTATCGCAGCCACCTCGTTTGTTCACCTATCGTCACAGATCACCTCCTATTCAAGGGCAGGTCATCCCGAAGCCGTTTTCTGCTTCCTTGCAACGTCGAAGCAACTCGTGCCTCGGGCATTGATCATCGCGCCGGCCGTCGCCTGGCGAGCACGCGTGAGCCCATCCAAAAAATCGAACCAACCCACGGCAGGGTGCGTCCGACAAAGCCGCCTCGCCCTTAATTTTTGAGGCCGTCACTGAGGCAGATCACTTGCCCTGCACCGTAAGTCTAGGACACGCGCGCGTATCGGGTCAAGTCTTTTTTTGTCGGTTGGATTCCATTTTCGAAGCAAGTGTCCAATCAACGATAACAGCATTGATAACGTCGGCGGCGCGTTGAATCTTAGCGCAGTGTGAAGCGCGCCGACGTCCGATAGCTCTAGGGGTTTTGAGCATGCACGTTTTGACGATACACGTATCAACCAGTGACACGAGCGTGTCATTCGCTTCATCGTAGGGTGGGCCATGCCCACCAATTGAATAGGCGCTCAAACAGCGGCGCGTACAACCAACCCGACAGCCGCCTGTAGAACGATGTCATCGGCGTGGACAATGTCATCAATGTACGAATACCCCAGCGTTTGCTGAAACTCCGCGCTCGACTTACCGCACATCTTTGCCACACTGCTCGAATCATACGACACCAACCCCGTCGCAAACACGCAACCGGAATCGTCGGATAGGTCCACACGATCACCGATCCCAAAAGTGCCATCAACTGACACTACGTCCTCAGGACTCAATCCCCGACCGCCCGAAACTGCGTCACGTCCTCGATCGCTTACACCAACAACGCCACGTGCCTCTTGCTGCACAGCCATCCAGCGCGCTTCCAGCCTCTGCTCGGTCTGCGTCGGTCGAAACACCGTACCGAGCAATCCACCCTTGACGACTGCCCCGAGAACGCCTTGCGTTTTGCCATCCGCGATGATCGCCGGTACGCCCCAACTGTTCGCCAACCGGGCAGCCGACACCTTGACCTTCATTCCACCAACGCCCGTCGCACTAATCTCAGCCGTCACGCAACCATCCAGCGACACATCGCCTTGCACTTCATCGACGATCGCACCGTCGCTGCCATTCTGATAAACACCGGGAACGCTGCTGAGCAAAACGAGCAAGTCCGCAGACGCAACGTTCGTCACCCAGGCGGCCAAGTGATCGTTGTCGCCGATTTGCTTTTCGTCTTCAGCCAGGGCATCATTCTCGTTGATGATCGGCACGACGCCACCGCCAATCAACTCCTGCAATGTATGACGCGCGCTGAGAAATCGCCTCGGATTGGAGAAGTCGTCCTCCATCATCAACAACTGAGCCACCTCAACGCGATGCCGATTGAACGCCTTTGCGAACAGCGTCATCAATTTGTACTGCCCAACGCTTGCCGACGCTTGACGCTTGACCACCGCACTCGGTAAAGATTTATACCGCAAGCCTGAATAGCCCGCCGCCACCGCGCCCGACACGACCATGACCACTTCAAAACCCTGATGAAGCAGCACGGACACGTCATACGCCAGGTCGGCAATCACCTTCGGACGCAGCCTCCCGTTGCCCGCGATCACGGCGCTACCAACCTTCACGACGATTCGCTTAACGCCGGAAACGAGTTCCTGACGCCGCGCATCGATATTAAACTGAGACGGTTGCCTGTCAGTCATGTTCATCGATTTACCGATTGGAATTTCACTCGGATTTCGCTGCACGAATTCGCTTGATCATTGCGGCGGCGGTGCGAACCGTTTCTTTAGGACTGGCGCTACCGATGGTTTGATACTGGTTCGCCAACGCAGCCACATCGAGATCAGCCCCGCCGGAATTCAGATCATCCGCGACCGCATGATGGGCATCGCGCATCGCCATGCCGCCTTGCACTTTCTCTTCCATACGCAGCGTCGCATCGATATGCCCCATCTGTAGCGACGCGTTCAAGTTTTCAGTACGAAACGCCAACGCTTCGGAGAAGTACGTCGTCATCTCCAGCAATTCGACCAGCTTTTCCGTCGCCGATTGCACGACTGGCTTGATACATTGCAAGTCACGGTTGTATCCACTCGGCAAGCCCTTCATGATCAAGAGTGCGTGATTGTGCGCCGCGACAATCGCATTGCATTCTCCACGCAGCAACTCCATCGCGTCGGGGTTCGTCTTGTTGGGCATCATCGACGACCCGGTGCCGAAGGCGGCTGGGTATGCGACCCATGAAAGCGAAGTTTGCGCGAAGGCGATCACGTCGGTCGCCAATGATTGCAGGTGCAGCGCGGCGTGAGCAGCGTCAGCCAGGAGTTCCAAACAGGCATCGCGCGTCGACGTCGCATCAAGAGCGTTGTCACTCGGCGATTCAAACCCAAGCAGCGACGCCTGCATGTTGCGATCGATCGGTATCGACGAGCCAGCCACCGCCCCGCTACCCAACGGACACGTGCGCTTCCACGCATTGATCGAATCCGCGAATCGGTTGGCCACTCGTTCAAAGGCAGCCGCATACTTCAGTGCCCAAAACCCGACGCTTCCCGGCGCGGCAAACTGACAGTGCGTCTGCAAGGGGAATACCAACGGTGCCCAGTCTGTCGCCTTCTCGCACAACTGCAGACTCAAATCCCGTGCAGTTTGGACAGTCTTCGATCCGGCGTCGATGGCGTACATAACCAAGAGCGTCGCCACCTGATCATTGCGTGAACGCGCGGTGTGGATTTTCTTGCCGACATCGCCCACCCGAGCGACCAACTCGGACTCGACCCATGTATGAATGTCCTCTGCCGGCGAGTCCGTCGGCGCTGCGCCCAGAGATCCATCAACCAAAACGTCGGTCGCGATTTGTTTCAGCGCGCCTCTAACGGAATCGCATTCGTCTGCGTCAAAAATTCCGGCTTGTTTCAAGGTCGCGGCGTGGGCAAGTTGCAACCGAATCTCATACGGCAGTAGAAACCAGTCCTCCTCCAGCGACCGATTGATCTTCGCAAACGTCGGATGCAGCGTTCCCTGTTGTTTCCAAAGCGTTTTCATAGCATGCATCCGTTTCGACAAACGACTGGCCGATGTTTGCCAGCCAACTCAGGTTGATGAATCCGCCGGCATCGGCGTGCGAATAATCGCTGGCTTCAAACGTGGACGTTTCCTTGCAGAACAGCGACTCCTTCGCGTCGATCTTCGACACATACATCGACGGTTCGAGGGTAAACGTCACCGTACCGCTTAAACAATCCAAGAGCGGTTTCGCTGACGCATCCACGACCTGACGCTGCATCGAAAAGTACTCACCCTTGTAAAGTAGCGTCGCGTAATCCTGCGCGATCGACATGTAGCGATCGTAGGTCGGTTTGTTCAGACAACACCGTGCCAGCGCGTCTGCCGCTGTCTGCAGTAATTTTGCCGCAGGATTCACATACAACCCGCGAGACTTCACGCCTGTTGTGCGGTTCTCAATCACCAAGTCCCAAGCCCAGTGCGCGTGCCTGTGCTGCTGATTCAACTGCGTGACGATTTCGGCCAATGGTTTCTTGATACCATCGACCGCAACAACTGCGCCCTGATCAAACTCAACCGTTACTGATTTCGGTGGGTTCGCGGGACCGCCGGTTGCGAACTTGTTCTTGACGAAATCCAACACCGCACCGACTTCAACGTCAGCCGTTGCGTCTTCCAGTTCACTGCCTTCGACGCTGATATGCCAGAAGTTTTCGTCGAGGCTGTAATCTTTCTTCTCGTCGAATTCGTCTTTGCACCCCTTCGACCTCAGGTACGCGATCAATTCCTTTCGCCCCTCGGACTCCCAGACTTTCCAAGGGGCTAACACCGGGCACTCCGGAGCCAACGTCTTGTAGGCAAATTCAAATCGAATCTGATCGTTGCCCTTGCCAGTCGCACCGTGAATCAGCGTCGCCCCACCGAGTTCCTTTGCCCGCTTGACCTGCTCCAACGCAATGAACGGTCGCGCCAGCGCGGTGCCCAATCGATACGTGCCTTCGTAGACCGCCGACAATCCGATCGCCTTGGGAATCACCGTGTCGAACATAGCGGGTTTGGCGTCGCGGATGACCGCCGTCGTCGCCCCATAGCGCAACGCCTTTTGGCACGCCGCTTCCAAATCTTCGTCTTGCCCGACATCGACAAGGATTGCGTGGATTTCGTAACCAAGTTCTTGCAACCAGATCACGATCGCCGACGTGTCCAAACCGCCCGAGTACGCGAGGACGCATTTGGGCTTCACATCGCCGTCGGTGATCTGCGCAATTTTGTCCTTGAGGTTTGCTGCGACCGTTTTCATGCTCGTCTCATTTTTCATATTTGTCATCTCCCATCCATTGCCCCAAACGCCTCAGGGCAACGGCTTGTGTGTTGCGTGATTTGGTCGCGACGAATAGCACGTCGTCGCCAGCCAGCGTCGCGAGAATCGACGGGTCCTTTTTCTTTTCGATCGCCACCGCCACCGGTTGCGCCAACCCCGACTCGGTGAACACGACAATTTGGTGCGGACCACAAACGGTGAACCGACGCACGCCATCAAAGTAATGCGCGACATCCGCATGCCCGTTGTCCAGCGCCACGAGTCGGTATCGCCCGGAAACTTTCTTAACGCCCATTTCATTGAGATCGCGACTAAGCGTCGACTGATCGACAGCCAACCCGTCTTTCTCAAGGGCATCAAGAATATCCCGCTGCGACCCAACCGCGCCCGCCGCCACCAATCCAGAAATCACCTGCTGTCGTTGCTGTTTATCCATCATCATGCTAATCATCGTACATCATATGCTCAAACATGCAACATATTATTCTGATAAATCCAGTAATGCGACCACTAAGCCCTTACAATCTGGCCACCACAGTGACTTTGCCATACCGCAGGCCGACTTTATGCCGCATATATGCCTAGAATATGCGATCTGCAGTCTCCGCGCAACGCGGAAGAATTCGCAGCCATTCAACCACGAAATCGATTCGATGAACCGCAACACTCGTAACTTGGTGGTTCAAGTTGCGGAGCAGATGCCGCCTATCGATTTCGATAAAAAACAGAATATCGATCGCATTCGGCTGACATTTATTTCACGGAAGCATGATTCGTTGCGATGGCGCGACGGATAAGACCAAGTCCGATAAACATCTTGGCTTGGTTGCGGCGGGAATTCCAAGAGCGCCCCAACAAACTCGCTGGGCATCACCGCGGCCAATACCCTCGGTTCGTTGCCCTCAATGGCAACCGGAACACCCCATAACCGGGCGCGCCGAACGGTAGAGGACGTGGCGATTATTCCGCCCAAGACTGAAAACACTAACGATCGATTAAGGGCTTATTAAAGTCTCGTTAAATCGGTCTTTCGAGGTAGGAAGGAGGTTTAACGCAAGCATTCGCAGAGCTACGATCGTGGTGTGGCAGTAACAAACAGGAATCGGTTAGAAGCCAAAGGACGTTGCAATGCGGAAACCAAACTTTTTCGTTGTTGGTGCACCAAAATGCGGGACGACAGCGTTGTACACGTACTTGAATGGTCATCCCAACGTTTTCATGCCGCACGTTAAGGAGCCGCATTTTTTCGCAGATGACTTTTCTGGGTATCGCTACATTTCATCGCGCGATCAGTATCTCCGACTCTTCAAGGGAGCCGGGGAAAACCACGCGGCGATTGGTGAAGCTTCGGTTTTCTATCTGTATTCGCAAACGGCTATTAAGAAGATCAACGCGTTCGATCCAGCAGCGAAGATCCTCGTCATGATTCGGAATCCGCTGGAAATGCTGCCGTCATTGCACAGTCAATTGTTATGGAGTTGCAGAGAAACGGAAACAGACTTTGAACGTGCCTGGCAACTTCAAGCGGCACGCCTTCGGGGCGAGAACCTGCCCCGACAATGTCTTGCGGCCCAGCACCTTCAATACGGTGAAGTTGGAAAATTCGGCGGGCAAGTTCAACGCCTGTTGAGTGTTTTTCCGCGCGAGCAGGTAAAACTGGTTCTTTTCGACGATTTCACCAAATGCACGCGCACAGTCTACGAAGAATCTCTGCGATTCTTGGGGGTGGAGCCAGATGATCGGTCCGAATTTCCAAAGGTCAATGGCAATCGCAAACACAGATGGCCCGCACTGGGTCGCCTTTTGGTTAGTCCTCCGTTTCCGCTGAACGTTGTCAAACAAGGGCTAAAAGACATCGGCGCGACCAAGCTTGGGTTGACCCAACTCAAGCGCTCCGTGATCAGCGCCAACACAACTCCCACGCGTCGTAATCCACTTAATCCTCGCTTTCGGCGCGAACTGGCCAACTACTTCAACGAAGACATAGCGCTTCTTGAGTCGATATTGCAACGCGATCTCAGCCATTGGACCTCGCAGACCGCCCCGGAGAGTCAGCCGGTAAGACTTCACTCCTTGCCCCAGCGAATGGAAGTCGGCCACCTCGAGCCGGTCACCGGATAAGCCCATTGAACTGTGCAAAACGCTACGGGGTGCGTGTCATTAATTGACACTATGGGTTGAGGTGGCTCGTTCGATTGGGTTCCAACCCGCCGACTTGATCATCCGCGAGCTGAGTCACGACTGGCTGATCAAATCGATGAATCGGGCAAGGAGTTTGTCAGACTCTGGTGTGGGGACGGGATTGCTGGTCAGCGTCTCAAAGACGTCGTTGTCGGGCACGTAACTTTCGCGATAGAACCCGAGTCTTTCGATCAGTCGGGCTGCGTCCATTTCGGCGTGGAATTGGGTGCCGTAAACAAGCTTGTCGCGCAGGCGGAAGACCTGATTGCGACAGCGCTGGCTGTAAGCGAGCTCGACGGCTTGCTCGGGCAGGCGGACGACGTAGTCGTGGTGGCCCATGTGTCCGAAAAACGAATTGGGCAACCCCTCAAACAGCGGGTCCGTTTCGCCATCGTCACTCAGCCACAGGTTGAACGTCCCCACCTCTTCGTGGGCGATGTCAGTAATAACCGATCCGCCCAGAACCTTGGCAATGAACTGGTGGCCCCAGCATGAACCAAACATGGGCCGATCGGCATCGACGAGCTTCAAAACCAGATCGGCCATCGGACCCGTAAAGTCGTAATCCTCAGTAACCGTGTGCGCCCCTGCCCCGCCCAAAATGACCGCGGCGTATGGATCAACATCGCCCATGGTGATGTTTGGATTCTCGGTGACGTTCAACGTGTGCAATTCCACACGATCCAACCCGAGTCGCTCGGCGAAGCAATTGCGTTCGTGTTCGGCGATGTGTTTTTGATCCCGAACCTGAATCAACACGACTTTGATTGTTGCATTTGACGGATTCATCGCACCTCATCAACGGTTTTGAAGCCAATCGCAGTCCGGGCAAGTCGGTTCTGAGAAACCAGTTACAGCCCGGGCAAGAATCCACCCACACTGGTTCCAGCACGGCTGGATCGGCGGATACTGTAGGAATCTCAGGACAGGAGCCAAGATCGCGCCGACCGTCGCATACACGCCCCGCCTACATCGATACACAACTTCTTACGGGTTAAACGCGCTTGTCCGATTCCGTTTGTCGTCCAAGACCGATATGTTACCTAATCTCGCAGAAAATCGTAATCCCGCCTGACGGATGGCGTGTGGGCCACCGTCGATGATCGCGGAAATTGCATACCGCCAATCGCGCGGTCAAAACGACTCATTGGAGATGTCCAAATATGAACAAGCAATTGTTTTCAACATTGGCAGTGGTCATTGCTGCCGCCTGCGTGATGCCTGTCCACGCAGAAAACCTCCCGAGCGACGATCGCATCCAAACCGGAAAATTCGACAACGGTCTGACTTGGATGTATCGCCAGCACAACAACCCGCCCGGACGCATGGCGATGATGATCCACGTGTCCAGCGGGTCGCTCAACGAAAAGGAAAACCAGCGCGGGTTGGCACACTTCCTCGAACACATGGCCTTCAACGGAACCGAGAACTTCGCACCCGGCGAACTCATCAAGTTCTTTGAAAGCATCGGCATGGAATTCGGTGCGGACCTCAACGCCTTCACGAGCTTCAACCAAACCTCGTACATGCTGTTCACACCGGAGAACACGGTGGCCCAGGTGGACGAAGGCATGATGGCGTTGAGCGATTATGTTTTCCGCGCTTTGCTGCTTCAAGAAGAAATCGACAAGGAGCGCGGCGTGGTCATGTCGGAATGGCGCTCGGGTCGCGGTGCCCAGCAGCGCATCTTCGATCAGATTCTGGAAAACATCCTGGGTGGTTCGAGATTCGCCGAGCGTATCCCAATCGGGCTGCCGGAAGTCCTCAACACTGCCAACCGCGACGCATTCGTTGATTACTATCGCACCTGGTATCGCCCCGAGCTGATGACGCTGATGGTCGTTGGTGACGCACCACTCGAAAAAATCAAACCGATCATGGACAAGTGGTTCGGCCAGTACAAAGCGACACTGCCCGCACGCAAGCAGGAGTCGGCAGATTTTAAGCCCTTTACCGAACAGCGCGCGTTTGTATTCAGCGATCCGGAACTCTCGGACTGCGATGTCAGCCTCTACAATATCAGCGCCGGTCGCCCACCGGTCACGACCGTCGAGCAATCCCGTGTCGAGATGGTGGAAAGCGTCGCGTCGTGGATCGTCAATCGTCGCCTCGAAGAACGCGTGCAAAAAGGGACAGCCACCTATCAAAACGCAGGCGGCGGCGTCAGCAACTTCTTCAACGAGGCAATGCTCGTCAACGCGTCAGCCACCGGCGAACCGGACACATGGAACAAAATGCTCGACGAATTGATCGTCGAATTATCGCGGGCCAAGGAACACGGATTCACTCAGCGCGAACTTGATTTGGCCAAGAAAGAAATCCTCGCCGACGCCAAGCGATCCGTGGAACGTGAACCCACCCGCAACGCCCGCGGCATGTTGTTTGAAATGAACAGCGCCGTCACGAATGAAGAACCGGTTCTTTCAGCCAAGCAAGAACTCGAATTGACCGAGCGACTCCTTCCGACCATCACGACGGATGAACTGGCCAAGGCTTTCTCGACGCACTTTGGCGCCCAGACTTTTGCATACGTGGTCACCGCTCCCAAGAAGGATGGCATCAAGCTGCCGACGCCGGACGAAGTGTTGGCGGCTGCTAAATCAGCTTGGAACATCAAGACGGAACCGATCAAAGAAGAAACGGCTCCGACGCAGCTTCTCGCTGCAGCCCCCAAGCCTGGTGCCGTCGCGGAATCCAAGACCGACGAAGACCTCAAGATCACCAGCGCTTGGCTGGACAATGGCGTCCGCGTGCATCACCGCTATATGGACTACAAAAAAGACCAGGTGATGATGAGCATCAACCTCGCGGGCGGTAAAATTGAGGAAACCAAAGCGAATCGCGGTGAAATCGAATTGGCGGCATACGCCTTATCCGTCCAGCCAGCCACCACCCGCCTGACCTCGACGAACGTGCGCGACATCATGACGGGCCACACCGTTGGCGTGGGTGTTTCGCCGACACCGGACACCGTCATGCTGAGCGTGATGGGTTCACCCAAGGAATTGGAAACCGGACTTCAGTTGGCCCACGCCTTGCTCACCGATGGCAAGATCGAAGAGAGCGCCGTCAACGTCTGGCGTCAGCAGCAGAAACAGCAACGCGTCTTTGCCCAAGCCGTACCGCAGTTCAAGGCTTATGAGGCACTCATCGAAGCCCTGTCGGGTTCCGATCCAAGATTGACACCATTGCTCCCAGAAGATCGGGTCGATGCCCTTTCCGCAGAAGCCGCGCAAAAGCGCTGGAACGAAATCGTACGCAAGGCTCCCATCGAAGTGGCGATCGTTGGCGAGATCCCGCTCGATCGCGCGATGGCGCTGGTGAGTCAGTACGTCGGATCACTGCCGAAGCGCGGACGCAATGCGACGCACATCGATGCGCTGCGCACCCTGGCCCGTAAGGAAGGCCCGTTTGTCCACAACATCGACGTCAACACCATGACCGACAAGGGCATGGCCATCGCCGGCTTTATTGGGTGCGACGCCACCAACGTACGCGACAGCCTGGCACTGGAATTGAGTTCGGAAATTCTGACCAGCCGATTGATCAAACGCATTCGCGAAGAGTTGGCAATCGTCTACTCATTGAGCGCTTCGAACCAACCTTCCAATTCGTATCGCGATTCGGGACGGTTCATGTCGCAGGCACCGTGCGAGCCGACCAAAGCCCAGCAGGTCGTCGATGAAGCCCACAAGATCTTCGACGCCTTCGCCAAGACCGGCCCGTCAGAGGAAGAACTGTCCAATGCCAAGAAGCAGGTCAAGAACAACCTCGATGAGGACATGAAAGAACCAAGCTACTGGTTCGGCGTCTTGCAGAAACTTGACTACCACGGCATCAACCTCGCCGACGAAAAGGCCCTTCCGGATGTGTTCGACACGTTCACAGCCAAGGAATTGGTCAAGGTGTTCGGCAAGTATTACACGCCAGCCCGTCAATTCCGAGTGACGGCTGTCCCTTCAGGAACGGATGCGAAAGCCAAGGAAGCAGCCAAGACAGCGGCTGCAACCACGGGATAGTCACGGGTTAACCCATTCGCAAAAGACAAGCCCGTCGGGGAAACCCGGCGGGCTTTTTTCATGCCCGATGTCAGAACGCCGATTTGGGCGAATTGCAGTCGTAAGGCAGAAGAGTTCGCCGGAACTTGTGTATGATCGTATTTAGATCATTGACGGGTTGCCCAACGACAAAGCTTGAACATAGAATCAATAACGTTCGTACAAGTCGTAAGCCGCAAGAACGTGGTCGAAACCAACAACGGCGTCACACGCCAAACCATCAGCATCGACAGGTGGCCCCCGTGGACGGAACCCTATTCTGGATCATCATCGCATCCGTGTTCGCCCTGGTCTTCGCGCGCCAACCGCGCAACTGCTGTAGATCCTGCGGCTTCAAGAACAGAGGCATTGCCAAATTCTGCGGCAAGTGCGGTAATAAGATCAAGCGGTAACGGTAGGCTACTCTAGTTGTTCAAAGCCCAGGATCTGATCGTTGTCGATCGCCAAAACTCTCAAGCGATGGCTAAACAAGCCCCTGTTCGGCACACGCGTCATACCCAAAGACGCAGTCGTCGATGCGACAGCATTCTCTGAAGACGAGTACCCGGTTCACTGCACCAAGTGCGGGTATCTACTGCGCGGTCTGGAAGACGGACTCTGCCCAGAATGCGGTACATTTTTTGAGAGAGGACGGCTGTTGGTAGTCCAATATTTTCAGAGCTGGAAGGGACCGGCTTGGCGAGATTCGGCAACGGGCAGGTGGTCGCAAAGACTAGCGACAATGGGGACTGTATTGATCATTGCTGGCGCGCTTGGTGTTCTTGGCTTGAAATGGGCATCTCCGACCGTCCAGCTATCTCTAACGCAAGCAGGCTCGAGAAATTACGTTGTCATCGCATTTCTTGGGACATTTGCAATCGGTTACATCACTCTAATGATTTCAGGGCTATTGACGGCAAGAACCTATCCGCCCGACGCGAAAAAGAAGCGACGCGCGATTAAGACTGCTATCTTCGATCCATCCCACAAAGGCTAACCGCTGGTCGTCGTTGTGTCGGTCTCGACGGGTTTCAGTTTGCTCTCGAAGAAGTCGGCTAGGCGTTGGTAGAACTCGACTCGGTTTTCTTCTTTGCGGAAACCGTGGCCTTCGTCCTCGAAGATCAATAGTTCGGAGTCTTGGTTGCGTTTTTTCAATGCTTCGTGGAGTTGCTCGGCTTCGTAGACTGGGACGCGGGGGTCGTTTCTACCGTGGGCGATGAGGATTGGTGTTTCGATACGATCGACCAAGCGGATCGGGCTGATCGATTCTAGGAAATCTGGATCGCTGAGTGGGCCATACTCGACTTCGCGCAGTTTGCGGCGGTAGGCTTTGGTGCGTTCGAGGAAGGTTTTGAAATTGACGATGCCTACCACATCGCACGCCGCGCCGAACAGTTTGGGCGCTTGGGTGATCGTCGCGACGACCATGAACCCGCCATAGCTGCCGCCATACGCACCGATCATCCTTGGCTTGCTGTATTGGTTATCAACGAGCCACTGAGCCGCTTGCACGCCGTCGCGGACGCTGTCCATGCGCTTCTTGTAGTTGTCCATCTCGAGGTAACGCTTGCCGTATCCGCTGCTGCCGCGAACGTTGGGGGCGATCACGCCGAACCCGCGCGACAAGAAATACTGAAAGCTGCGCACCAACCCGGGTCGAAACTGCGATTCGGGTCCGCCATGGTAGCTGACGATGAACGGAATCGAGCTGCCCTTCTTGTAACCCTTGGGCGTGTAGAGAAATGCCGGCACTTCCAGACCGTCGAACGACTTGTAGCGAATCAGCTCCGGCAGGCTGAACGACGCGAGGTCGATGCCTTGAAGTTCGGCTTCGGTCATCGCGACCGGTGCGTCCTTGGGATTCGCACGCGACCATTTGTACATCACGCCCGGGTCGTTCGAGCTTTCAACGCGGTAGAGAATGTCGCTGCCACGGAGGCGAACGTTTCCGACGATGCCCTTCTTGCACGGTGGCCCGTCAACCGGCTTGAAATCAGGCAGCGTACGCAGATGCACTGTACGGTACCCGTCTTCATTGAGCATGACGGCGGCAAGCGTCCGCTCATGGTTGATCGCCACGCCATCAAGTTCGTGCTGGTCGAATTCGCTCGCCACTTTCGACAGCTTGCCCGTCGCCAAATCGAGCATGCGAAGCGTTCGCAAATCACCGTGATAATTGGTCCCCACCAAGAACGATTTTCCGTCGGCGAGGTAACCTTGCGGGCTGAACGAACACTGCTCGTCGGTGGGCGTTGCTTCGCGGGCGGTTCCTTTGTTGAGGTCAACTTCAAACAATTGCGAATAGGTCGAAGAGTTGTACTTGCCCACCATCAATCGCGACTGGTCGGGGCTGAAGTCGGCTGGGTAAAAATAACCCTCTTTGTCGAGCACACGCTTCGACTCACGCGCTTCGAGGTCATACACGTAAACATAAAAATCGTTCTTCGACTCTTTGTTCGCCCGATACGCAAACGCCTTCGAGTCGGGCCGCCACACGACCGAACCAAACACCGACTCGCGATCGACGAGCAGCGGTTCGATTTTCTCGGTCTTGGTATCCATCAGGTAGAGATCGTCCTGCTCGTCACCACCGATCGATGCACCGATCACCATCCACGCGCCATCGTCGGAAAGCGAGTAACCACTGATGCCATCTTCAAATGTCGTCAGTGCTTTGGCTTTGTCCGCAAGCGATTTTCTGCTGAAGAGTTGATAAACGCCGTCGGGATCATCAATGAAATAGAACGTGCCATCGGGCGCCAGGTCTCCGGAACCTGGAGCGCTGATCTTGATGAACTGCGACATACTGGCGGTCACGTCGGCTCCTCGAGAAGTTTCTGAATTCAATACGATTGATCCGACGGCCAACACCATCGGCACCACTTTGATCCACATGCGACGACCGTATGCATTTTCGAGAGTCATTTCCGACGCCCCTTCCTGAATCGGTCCGTTGAATTTTGGTTTTGCGTACGTTGTTCCCAGTGTTGCAGAGGTTAGCCGCGATCGGAACCGACGCCAATCGCTCCGGGCCCGCGAAGATGTAATCTCTTGTATGCAAGGGCGTTAGGAGCGGACCGATCAAGTCGTACTGTGACACCAAACAGAGCGAAAACCGAAACCGCAATTTCTGCCCAATTAAGAGGGGTGCCCTCAGATGACGATAACAAAGGTGGTTATCGGACAGTTTAGCCCTGTTGCGCCGCCGCGAACATCGTGCGGACAAGGGCATGACTTTGACTGAAATGCGTGTTGGAAGCGGTTTCCGTAACTGTTTGAACGGGGACCGCGCTCCGATGAATCAGTGTACGGCAATGCTTGGCGCTGATTCCAACGACCGCACGCCGATTTCCCCTCGCGACATGCGGGGCGTATTTGTTCCTCCTTCGAGGTTATGAGAGATGAAGAGACTGACGCAACCGACGATCAAACTGCAATCACGACCCGCACGAATGCGCGGTTGGTCACTCTTAACATGTGCGATCGTCATCGCGGGAACCGGCGGGTGTTCGCTACTTCATGACAATTCGCAACCGGTCCAAAACGACAACTCGCAGCAAACGCCATTCGTCGCGCCGGACATCGATCGCGAACCGATGCTAGCCTCTTCAACACCGCACGGGCTCAGCGAATTCAGCGCCACGCCCTTGCAGGAAGACGTTCCATTCGAACCGCGCACCATCCGCTCGCTGCGACAACATTCATTTACCTCCGAAGGTTCCGACTCGGACGCCAGCATCGACCCAAGCGGATCGACGATGGTCTTCGCGTCGACGCGGCACAACAGCGCGCCGGATATCTACACCAAGTCGGTCGACGGTATCGCTGTCACGCAACTGACAGCCGACCCCTCGTGGGACGTTCAGCCCGTCTATAACCCCAAAGGTACGCACGTTGCATTCAGCAGCAATCGCAGCGGCAACTGGGACATCTGGGTCATCGATCTCAAGGGGCGAACGCCCATCCAAATCACCGACGAACCGGGCGACGAAGTGCATCCATCCTGGTCGCCCGACGGAAAACGACTCGTCTATTCGCGACTGCCCCCGCGCGGTCAATGGGAACTTTGGGTGACGGAAACGAAGTCAGCCGCATCGCGCCGGTTCATTGGGTATGGCCTATTCCCGACGTGGTCACCGATGGGCGATACGATCGCGTTTCAACGGGCCCGAAGTCGAGGCAGCCAATGGTTTAGCATCTGGACCGTGCAGCTAGAAGGCGGTGAACCCGGCTATCCGACCGAGGTGGCAGCCAGCAACGAAGCCGCGTTGATTACCCCAGCATGGAGCCCAGACGGGACGCGCTTGGCGTTCGCGTCGGTGAGCCCAACCCCGGCTGGCAGCGATCCGGCATCGTTGGCGGCACCGCAATCAGACATCTATGTGGTCAATGTGGATGGCCGTAATAAGCAACAATTGACAGACGGGTATTCGGCAAATTTTGCGCCCGTGTGGTCAACGGACGGCCGCGTTTACTTCTCGACCACCCGTGGCGGGCCCGAAACGATCTGGTCGGTCAATCCGGACGATGCTGCGTTTAATTCACCCGACGCCGGATCGACGGCAGACGCGCCGATCGAACAGGATCCGCCGAAGATATCGGACGTGGGCTTGGCCAAAGACGTTTAGAAACGACGACCGCGTGACGTCGCCCGGGCGACAACTGCACCGGGAAGTTTGAATGCAAGCGATTCTAAAGGCTTGTTGATTCAGCGCTCCCGCAACTTTGACGATGTTTAAGAGAGATGCAAGACGCATGAACGCAGTTCGATCATGGATGATCAAACCCAAGCGACGTTTCGACGTTCGAAGATACGTCACCTTGGTAACAACGTGTGTCGTTTCGTGCGCACTGCTCGGTGGTTGTAGCCGGCAAACCGCATCGACGACACAGATTCGCAACCCATGGATGGGATCGATGCGAATCGCCGTTGCACCGGCATTGAATTTCAGTGGTTCGCGCAACTTCGACGCTGAAATCGTCGCCGACATCATGGCCAGCGAGTTAAGCCATGTTGACGGTCTCGTGGTGATGCCGGTCAGCCGAGTGCTAAGTGTTCTTGCCCAACAGGGTAGGGATCGCATTCAATCGCCCGAACAGGCGGTTGAGACGATGCAAGCGCTCGGTGCGGAAGCGATCCTGGTCTTTGCAGTCACGGAGTTTGATCCTTATGAACCGCCAATCGTTGGTATCACAGCGCAAATCTACGGAAGCTCCTACAACAATGGCATCGCCCGCGTCGATCCGGTACAAGCATCGCGCTCGCCAACGCCCGTGGGAGTGTACTCCGTGGCAGCCCCCAACGAACCAGTCGCACAATCGTCACAAGTGTTCAATGCCGCACACGAACCCGTTGTCAGGGCTGTAAAAACGTTTGCTCGCTTGCGGGGTGCGGACGACAGCGCCTTCGGATGGGAAAAATACCTGGTAAGTCAGGAACATTATCTAAGGTTCTGCTGTCAGGCCACGATAAAAGAACTAGTGCAAACCGGATACGGACCAGATGTCTTGGCCGCATCCAGCAATTAAGAAGAGTACACGCAATATGAAGACGATCAGACAGTTATCATTGGTGAAGGGAACGCAGCGATACATTTTTCGGTATCCTGCGGGACAAGAAGCCGACGTCATCGATCGCTTCGCCGATTTGGCATCGAATCGCAAGAATGAGTTCGACTGGTTTGATGCGGCTGTATTGAGCTACCAGATGGGACGCCGTCTCGAGACGGAGCTCGACCAAGAACTTGCCGGATCGTTGTAACGAAAAATTGTTGTTGACCGGCTCAGGCACTGACCCTGCCTGCCAACTGTAGTCGTGGATTTCGCCGATGCGTATTTGCTCATGAATGATCATTCATTGATTGACGAGTTTCTCAACTATCTGAACTACGAGCGGCACTTCTCTCCGCATACTGCGAAGTGCTACTCGGCGGATCTCGCACAGTTCTGTCAGTTCCTGACGAGCGAAGCGACGGATCATGCCTCAGCCCGGTTCGATGGTGGAGATCATACCTTCCAAGCCCAGCAGGCTGGCAGCACCGCTAACGGTCAAGCTACAACAACCGTGCTCGATGCCACCGACTTGCGCAGGAAGCTCCTCGAAATCGGCGTGGACGATGTCCGTCGATTCCTGGCGCATCTGGCGAAGCAGGATTACTCGAAGTCCACGACCGCAAGGAAGCTAGCCACCCTTCGCAGCTTCTACAAGTTCTGCCTGCGTCGCAGCTACATTGAATCCAACCCGCTTGTTTCGATCCGTACACCGAAGCAGGAAAAGCGGTTGCCCAAGTTTTTGGAAATCGATCAGATCAACCGTCTGCTCAACACGCCGGATGAAACGACCATCCTGGGTTCGCGCGACAAAGCCATGTTTGAGGTGTTGTACTCAACGGGCATTCGTGTCAGTGAGTTGGTCGATCTGAATTTAGTCGACATCGACGAAACCACCCAGTGCATTCGCGTTCGCGGCAAGGGCAAGAAGCAGCGGACCGCCCCTGTCGGGCCGACCGCCCTCGGCGCCATCGATCGTTACATGCAACTACGCAATGCCGATCCAAGGTCAGCCGACTTCGACAAAGAAGCCCTCTTCGTCAACAAGCACGGCAAGAGACTAAGCACCAGAAGCGTACGCCGAAAGCTAGACAAGTACCTGGCCCAAGCCGGCTTGGATACAAGCGTAAGCCCGCACACGCTACGCCACAGCTTCGCAACGCACATGCTCAACAACGGTGCCGATCTAAGAGGCGTGCAAGAACTTCTGGGCCACCAGTCGATCTCAACCACGCAGGTCTACACGCACCTGACATCGGCCCGCTTGAAATCAGCCTACGACGCCGCCCATCCGCGCTCGTAAGCGAAGCCGAGCAATCCCAAAACACCAAGACGGTCGTCAACTTCGGCGACCGTTTTTTTTGCGCGCCTACTAACTTTGGTCACCACGCGAGTATGTCAAGAACGATTGGTCGTGTTTCGATCGCCAGCTGACACGATGAAAAAGCAACCCAGCAATAGATGGCTGGCAAATCTACTTCAAGAGAGTGGTAGCTGTGGGGCTGTTGAAAAACCCTTGCATGCACGTTGTTCATTAATTTGAATGGTACCAGCAAGGAGGCGTGGCATGCTGGGTTCTCAATCGCGTTGGCAGGAAGATCTCTTTGTCGCTGGTCCGTTACGCGACTTGATTCCCG
>BQJS01000078.1 GCA_021604825.1 Phycisphaerae bacterium
TCGCTTTCAAACGCGAAGGGTACGACAAGTTCAGCTGCTCACCACGCGACTGCCTAGACATGGCCACCTACCCCGGCCTGTGGAAACTCATCGGCAAACACTGGCGGATGGGCATGGGCGAGTGGCATCGATCGCTAAGCAAACGAGCGTTCGTCAAAGGATTGCAAAAACTCATCCCAACAATCACCGGCGCGGACCTAACGCCAGCCGGCTGCGGTGTCCGAGCCCAAGCCATCGAACCCGACGGCTCGCTCGTCGACGATTTCAGAATCATAGAAAGCGATCAATTCATCCACGTGCTAAACGCACCATCACCCGCCGCAACAGCATCGATCGCCATCGGTCAATACATAGCAGAACTGGCAACGAAGCGGTTTCAAATCAAGTAGCGTAGGGTGCGTCCCGGACGCACCGGCTGGGTGGGCCAGGATCTTCGATCCTGGAGGAAGCTTCGCTCGAATGCGAGACACGTCGTCAGCTCAAATGGAGCCAAAGCGTCAGTAGGTCCATTTGGCCAAGTCAGAGTTGAGATTTAGCGTGCATTCACTATTCTGTAAGTACCTTGGGCGCAACGGAATGCAGAACGAAAATTCCACGCGCGTACAAAGGTGTCCCAAATACAGAACCCAGTTCAGACATCTCCAGAGGCATTAGCGCATGATGCTAAGGTGAAGGAGTCCATTTCCATGACGCTCGAAAATGAGATTAGGAAGTCCCGCCAGGAAATTGTCTCGGACGGTTACGAAATGTCGGTCGGCGAGATTATCAACTTGTATCGTGATAAAGAAATCGTCATTAATCCGGAGTTCCAGCGACTTTTTAGGTGGGATCAACTACGCAAGACACGTTTCATTGAATCGCTATTGCTCGGAATACCCGTGCCACCGGTTTTTGTTTACCAAGACGACACAGGAGTCTGGGAGCTTATTGATGGTCTTCAGCGACTTTCAACGATCTTTGAATTTGTTGGTATCCTACGTCAATCTGACGGCCGTAGAGCTGAACCATCCGTACTAGTTGGAACAAATTTCTTGCCCAGCCTTGCTGACAAACGATGGGACGCACAAGAAGGCCGAGGTGACGACAGTATAGGCCAAACACAGCAGCTTGAAATCAAACGCGCAAGATTGCGGGTTGAGATACTGAAACATCCCAGCGACCCTAAAGCGAAGTACGAGCTTTTCCAGCGCCTAAATACAGGGGGAGCGCCTCTGTCCGAACAAGAGGTCCGCAATTGTGTTGCCGTGATGCTTAACAAGGCGTTTTACAATTGGCTTGTTGAATGCGCGAGAAACCCAGACTTCCGTTCTACAATTGACCAAACGGAAAAGGCTCTGACAAAACAATCAGACACAGAACTCGCCTTGAGGTTCTTCGTCTTTCGTAACGTGGAATACAAGTCGGGGCTTGACGTCCATGAGTATCTTGATAGCGCCTTGCTTGAACTAGCGACCAGCGAGGAATTCGACTTGGCATCCGAAAAGCGCACGTTCGACAGAACATTCAAATTGCTGAATGCTGCAATGGGAAGTCGCGTGTTCAAGCGATGGGATGGGGGCAACTTCTTGGGCAAGTTTCTAATGTCTGTGTTCGAGGTTGTTGCCACCGGTGTGTCATACAATATTTCTGAAATTGAAGCCTTGTCTGAAAGCAAGCAGTTTGTCGAGGCTCGATGCAAGAAACTATGGAGCGATCCAACGTTTGATGCGAATTCTGGAGCCGGAATTCGTGGAACTACCCGATTGACCAAACTCTTGCCGATGGCGAGAGAATTCTTCAAGCCATGAAGAAACTAAGGACACTAGCACTCTTGCAACAAGCACTCGACGACGATTTCGCGTGGCGATTCAAGGAATTGGCGGACGTAAGGTCAGCGCTTCGTCGGCCAGGTGAGACAAACGCGAAGATCCTCCTTCGAGCAGCCGTACCATTGTTCTACGCCCACTGGGAAGGGTTTATAAAGAACTCGACGACGGCCTATGTTAATTATGTTAACTGTCAGCGGCTGCGTTACGACGAATTATCAAGCTGCTTCGTCGCGTTTGGCGCAAGGCGGCGCCTTGCTGAGTTCTCCGCTTCGAGCAAATCCACGACAAATATTGCCGTTGTTGAATTCCTGTTGACTGGGCTGGGAGCGCGGGCAAACTTGAGCATCTCACGAGTGGTGGACACTGAATCCAATTTAAGTTCGAGGGTGTTTGAGAACATCGCCAAATCGATTGGTCTGTCTACCACGTGGTATGAAGCACGCTACAATCTAATTGATCAGAGTCTCCTCAAACGTCGAAACTCAATCGCTCATGGAAATCACCTTGAGCTGGAGTCAGACGATTGTCGAAAATTGGCCGATGATGTTATCGCATTATTGCGGTCATACAAGACGGACATTGAGAACACTGCGAGCACGCGTCAGTATTTAAGATTGGGCGATCGCAGTGAAGCCTAGAAAATTGACTGGTTATCCTCAATTCTCGAAAGCGGAAAATGGGCAGACGCGATTGACTGGCGTGTACGATTGTCCTGCGGAATCGACCAAGGGGGTCGCAGAGAATCTGAGTCTCTCAGGGAGCATCAGAAGTGCGCCTTCTTAAGGGTTCAACTGAGCGGGGTGCAGAGATTCACACCCGACGAGATTGAAAACGACCCCGTTTGAAATCGAATGCGAAAATTGTGTCTCGTACGCCCGAATGACCTCCTCCCGAATAGTTGCATCCCAAACCATAATCGTTAATCTCCGAATCAGCCACCAAGCGTCTGTAGCTCAGTTGGATAGAGCATCGGATTTCGAATCCGACGGTCGCAGGTTCGAGTCCTGCCAGGCGCAATCATGTCTGCCCAACCGCCAAAGCACAGGCATCAGACCGAGAGGGTGATTTTTACCTTCATCGGATTGATCGTTGTCATGATGTTGTTCATGCTGAGGCCAACCTCCACGCAACGTTCAGGTCTGACAGTGCTCCGATCGTCGATCGACACCGCCCAGTTTGACGGGCGATACCGTCTTGTTCCCGAGGAATCGTTCCAGACATACCGCAATCAGCTAGCCGATGCGGAAGCGAATTTGGCAAAACAGATCGCAGAAGGCAAGCCGCACGACCGGCAATTGGCGTTGAGTATCCAAGACCTCAAGGATCTGATCCAAAGTGCATCGGAGCAACATTCAGGATTCATCATTCATGATGGCGTGATCCACTCCGGGACCCTGCTTGTGCAGGAGTTCTCGCTGCGTCGAGCCGAAATCGTTGGCGACACGCTGACCGGTTCCGCGCGTTGGCACGAAGATGTTCTCGATCCGGGCGATGTGCACGACATCGAAGTTCGCCTGATTCTGAAGGGGGACCGGTTGGAGTTCAGCCTCGGCGCGAAGGGCGAGGGCTTTGGTGAAGCGGTGGTGCTCGAGAGGGTTGCCAGCGGTGATTGATCGGACGAGTCACGTTTAGATCCCCTTATAGCATAGCACCGGACGCATCTTGCGAACGATTCGCACGAGGTCTTTCTGCGCCCGCATGACGGATTCGATGTCTTTGTACGCCGCGGGCGATTCGTCGGTCAGTTTGGCCGCTGTGTTTGGATCGATCCAGACGTCTTTGAGCTGGCGGTTGAGGTCTTTCCGTTTGATTTTCGCTCGTGCGGCGCTGCGGCTTAGTTTTCTGCCAGCACCGTGTGAGCTTGAGTTGAGGGATTCTGGGTTGCCGCGACCTTGCACGTGGTAGGTGGCTGTTGCCATTGAGCCGGGGATGATATTGGGGGCTCCTTCATTGGCTTGATTGACCCCTTTGCGATGGACCCAGAGCTTTCGCCCGCCGTGTTCTTCACATTGCACGTGGTTGTGATCGGTGTTGATCCATGTGTTTGGATCGGTTTCGACGCCCAGAGTTTCGGCGATGAGTTCGTCGGCTTGTTTGAGCATTCGCCGGCGACTTTCCGCTGCATAGGCCCGCGCCCATTTGACGTCGCGTAAGTACGCCTGCCCTTCGTCGGTATTCGCATCCAGCCACGACAGTCCGCCACCGACTTTTTCGGCGCACTTCAAGTGGGCGGCGGTGATGTACTGGCCCATCGCCCGCGAACCACTGTGGACCATAACCCACATGCGACCTTCGTCGTCTTGCTGAAATTCCAAAAAATGATTGCCGCGTCCAAGCGTCCCCAACTCCTCGCGCCCGACGCTTAATGCCTTGGCGACGAGTTCCGGCTGCGACAGGCATTCAGCATTCAACTCGCCTTCGAGTTCTGGCAATCCATTTCGTCTGGAATGTCGAATGATCGGTACGGCTTGCGGAAGTGATTCCAAGACATACTCAGCCGCTTGGCGACGTTGAAGTTGGCCGGCATCGCCCGCGAACGCAACGGCTGAATAGCCGCATCCGATGTCGCCACCGACTGCGGCTGGGAAGATGAGCCGTTCTGTCGCGACAGCCACTCCGTTGCTTACACCAGCCGCTAGATGGACGTCGGGCATCACCGCGACGTGGACGACATCTGGCGCTCGGCACAAACGGTCAATGGTTTGTTTGACGGCTGACTCGGGCTGGTTTGTCAGCCATATATTAGGCTTTATTGGGTCAGACATTTTCCGACTCCTCGTTACTATTGGGTACTTCAAAATCATCTTGCTCTTCGACAACAATTGAAAACACAAGTTCCGGGGCGCGTCGCCTGGAGATGGCGTGGGCCACCTCGGTGCGCAGGCTGCCCTTGTGACGATCAATCGCGTCAGCCGCGCTTGCATGTTCACAGGTTGGCGGAACGGCCACCATCACCCGAAGGCGTCCGGCATTGGGCGCAGGCTCGACACCGGCAATGCGGGCGTCGCACGGCATCTGCACACTCGGAAAAACGATGTGCAAGGCGTGTTCGACCTGCTTGCAAAGTTGCTCTAGTTTTCGGTCGCGTCCTTGCGATCGTCTGGCATCGCGGCGCTTGTCCTCATTGGGATTGACGCCGTCGTCTTCAAATACTTCCGCGCAAAATGCGCGCACATCTTCTGCATCACGTTTGCTCGATGGCATAAACGCTCCTTTTGAATTCGCGGGCTGCGCGCAGTGCAACCCACAGAGTTTCAACACTCGTATGAAAACGTTGGTGGAGCGGGTGCCCAGCCGCGTAGGAACGCCAGAATCACAGCAAAACAAGCGTGAATCGAATCACGCTCCCGAATTTACCATGGTTGTGTGAGCGGGATTGGTCGAACAGAATTGAAAGAGACTTCAACGTCCGATCGTGCAGCAGGGCCCCGCAAGTTTTTCTGAATGTGTTACTGACATACGACGCCTCCTTTCTGCAAAATGAGGTCAAGTCTCTTAACGAAAGGTATTATGCGCTACCGTTTTTGATAGTCAAGAAATCGTTGTGTGTATTCTGGACTGGGGTGCTTATCGGTGCGCACCAAGTCTCGCCTTGAGTTGCGGTTGATTCGGGTTGCTTTCCAGCGATTGCTTCCAATGCGCGATTGCTGCTTGGTTGTTGTTGAATTGATCGGCGAGGAGGTTGCCGAGGTCTCGGTTGGCGCGCCAGTCGGTTGGTTCGGTTTGCAGGATTTCTTCGAGTTGCTTGCGGGCGTTGGGCCAGTCGGCTTGTCTTGCGTATAGGCGGTAGAGGTTTCTTCTTGGGGTGATGTAGCGGTGGTCGATGTTGGCGGCTTCTTTGAAATAGGGTATCGCTTCATTGGGGTGGTTGTGTTCGGCTAGGGCGCTGCCCAGGTTGTTGAAACCTTCTTTGATGCCTTTGCAGAACTTTGCTGCTTTCTCGAAGTGTTGCAAGGCGGCTTTCGTTTCACCCGATTCCATCAGATTCAATCCGATGAAGAATTCGTGATCGTATTGGATGTGCGTTGCGCCGAAGTCTTGCACAGTTGGTATTTCTTCGTTTCGATATTTGCACGCTTCGATCAGGCCAGTGCCATCAAATGACATTCCCTTGGGCAGCAGGTGGTAGAGGATGCCTGCGGTGACGAACCTGGCGCTGGGGACCGGCGGGGCTTGCTTGGTTGCGAAGTAGACGGGCCTTCTTGCGGTCTTGATGAGCCATGTGGCTGGCGGGTCGGGGGAGTCTTCTGGCTGATCTTTGACGAGGTCGGGTCGGATGTAGCCGTACATGTCGGCGATGGTGACGTCGGGCCGCTCGCCTTCAACCAGCACCTTGTAGACCAGCGGAAACGTGGAATGATCGCCCGATGGGAAGATGATCGCCCCGTCCATCATGCAGGCAAGCATGTTGTCGGCATGATCTTCAGCGTAGTGGTACTTGGAATAGTTGCATGTGTCGAAATGCGTTGCGACGAGCAACCCCGGTGCAAGCAGCGCGATGATCGCGGTCGCAACAGCCGTCACTTTGATTGAAGCAAACTTGAGTTTGTTGGCAACCGTTTGCATCAAATGCCCGTAGGCGATCGCCAGTCCCAGCGACACCGGGATGAAGAACACCTGAAGGGCCCACCGCGCGGTCCGGTCCAAGTCGAAGTTGGCCAACAAGACGAACAGCAAGCCGGTACACGCAACCCACAGCACGACCAACCAAAGCAACGCTCGCGACCTGCGGGCCATCACGATCATGCCGACGATGGATGCAGCGAGAATCCATGGCGTCATATCTTCGGCGACGGTTTCGACCATGTACCACGATTGTTCGGCGAAGCGTCCGAGGGAGCGCGGCTCGGGCGTTTTGATCGGGCCAATCGCGCCGTATTGTTGGCGGGTGACGTGCTTGATGAATCGCTCGAACGTGGACGGATCGCCCCAATTCATCACAGGGTCAGCCACCGCTCGCACTGGCAGATAGGCGTAGGGCAACAAGCCAACGAGCAGCAAGGCGATCGATTGGGTGATCAGCTTCCAACGCCTGAGCAGCGACGGTTGTAACGAAAGTATCCACACGACGAGTGCCAAGCAAGCGAATCCGATCGAATGGTGGTTGCACATGCCCAGGCCCGCGAGCAACGATGCGGCGAGTAGGGGGCGCGTCGTACGGGTGGCATACCAACGCATGGCGCAATAGAAAATGCCGGCGGTCACGAGCGAATTGAGGGCGTAGACCTCGGTGATGACGCTCTGCATCCATGACGTTTCGGACCAGATCCATACCAGCGCGGCGCTGGCTGCGACGATGCGGGACAGTTGGAGTTGTCGCAGGGCCAGAAAGAAAACCGATGCCGCCCCAGCCGAGCAGACGGCAGAGAACAGGTTCGCCCGCCAGGCGATCGATCCGACCGCGAACAGATGGACCCAAGCACCGCAGAGCGCCGTCCAGAGGGGGTAGCCAGGCGGATGAGGCACGCCAAAGTGCCATGCTGCGGCGACGAGTTCGCCACTGTCTTCAGCAGTGACGGAGGGAGCAAGCGTGATGACGAATAGCCCCAAAGCGACCAGCCCGACCCCGAATGCGCCGATCCATTTTGGGCGTCTGGCGTCTGTGAGATCGGCGGCTTCTGGTCGTGGTTGCGACTTGGCGTCGGGCTTGGCCCTGTTCTTGCTGCGGCGCGTCATGGACGCATCCTATCAAAACGTGAGATGGCGGCTAACCGAAAGGCGTGTGGCACAGGGGCGCTGAGGCAGGTTTGGGGATTGGGTTGACCGGTTCCGCAGGCGACGCATAAACGTGGTTTTGACAGATGTTTAGCGGGGGTCTACGATAAGCTCTGCGCCGTGACGGTAGGGGGATTCCCGCCTGATCTAGCGATCGCGCATTCAATATCCATCACTGCAAATTGTGATTCGGGACAATCGATGGGGGCGGCGGACAATCTGCCCTTTTGTGTGGAAAGATCGAGCGACAGTCGTAAGGGATTCGGTCGAAGAGGAAGCCACTTAATGCCCAGCAAAAAATCAAAGTCTAAAAAAACCGAAGATGGTGACGTGGTTGTCGCTGATGCGGATGGTAGCTCAGAAGGTGCGAAGTCGGAGAAGACCGATGCGGCTTCCAAAGGCCCCGCAGCTGCTGCACCTGGAAAGCCCGGTGCGCCAGGTACGCCAGGTACGCCCGGTACGCCCGGTACTCCCGGTACTCCCGGTCAACCGACGACTGCCCGACGAGCGCCTGGGCAAAAAGAAGTTATCCCTTTCGAGTGGAAGGTGTGTGGTTTCGCCGCCGACGGTTACACACTGACCTTGTTCAAGTCCATCGAGAAAGCCGACTCCGAGGCTCAACTGGAGCGCCTCCAAGCCGACGGGTACTACTACGGGCTGGAATTGCTCAAGCTAGCCGAAGAGCCCAAAGCACCTCCGCAGGCACGCAAGCAACGCGCCGACGCCGAAAAGCAGCGGGCTGCTCAGGAAGCGAAGGAACGAAAAGCCGAAGAGGCCGCCGCGAAGAAAGCCAAGAAAAAATCGACGGGCAGCGAAGTTGAGGGCGTGACCCGCGTTGGCCGCAAAAAAGGTCTTAAGAGAGTCGAAGCCGCAGATACGAAGAAAACTGGCAAGAAGAAGGCCGCCGGTAAGAAGACGGCTAAGACAAAGGCCGCCAAGAAATCCGTAACCAAGAAATCAGCGAAGGCTGCAAAGAAGCCTACTGCCAAAAAGAAAGCTGCCCCAAAAGCCACCAAGAAGGCTGCGAAAAAGAAAACGGCCAAGACAAAAGCCGCCAAGAAAACAGCCACCAAAAAAACCACCTCCAAGAAAGCGGCTGCCAAAAAATCGACAGCCAAAAAATCCGTGAAGAAAAAGACGGCGGCTAAGACCAAAACGAAAACAGCCAAAGCCAAGAAGAAGACCAAGACGAAGAAGCGCTAGAGCGGCGATCAGCCGTGGCGTTCCCCATGCGCCTCTTTCTACGCATTCGATCGTCGGTCGGCACTCGCTTTCAACGCAATACCAATGAGGTCAATTCGGCATGCCCCAGAAAAAACCGCCCAAACAATTTCAAGATCGTTTGGATCAGGTCAGACATGCCATGCGTCAAAAGTCGATTCCCGCGATGCTCGTCGCGCATCCGGCAGACTATTTCTATTTGACAGGGTTCACGGGTGAAGACTCGGCAATATTGGTGACTGGTCGATCTGTGACGGTCGTTACCGATGGTCGCTTTGAAGGTGCGGCGCGGAAGGAAGTTGGCTGGGCGAAGGTGCGATTTCGTAAGGGTGAACTGACGCCGGAGTTGGTGTCGGTGGTCCAAAGCTCGCGATGCGCGCGACTGGCGATTCAATCAAATCACATGACTGTCGCCACGCGTGATGCGCTGAAGAAGGGGTTGAGAGGTGTGCGTTTAGTAGATGCGCCGCCGACATTGAGCGAACTGCGCGAATGTAAGAGTGCGACGGAACTGAAGAAAATCGATGTCGCAATTCGGGTGGCTGAGACTGCTTACCGCGCGATGCTCAAGACGATTCGCATTGGTCAGACCGAGTTGGAGCTCGCAGCCCGCTTGGAATATGAAATGAAACGCCGGGGATCGACGGAACCGGCATTTGGTTCGATCGTTGCGATCGACGCCAATGCCGCTCTGCCGCACGCGGTTCCGGGGCAGCGACGTGTAAAGAAGGGTTGTCTGATCCTTTTTGACTGGGGGGCTACGGTCGATGGGTATCGCAGCGACTTGACCCGTACGGTGTTCGTCGGTAGCATCCCGTCGAAATTCGAGGCGATTTATGAGGCTGTTTTGACGTCGCAAAAGAAAGCGATTGCTGCGATACGCGCTGGCGTTCGCATGTGCGATGTCGATACCATTGCGAGGCATCATATCGTCGATTGTGGCTACGGTGAGCGGTTCACGCATGGTCTTGGCCACGGTTTGGGACTCGATGTTCATGAGTCGCCTTCGCTGAGTTGGCGCAGCGATCAGAAGTTACGAGCTGGTATGGTTGTGACGGTTGAACCTGGGGTCTACTTGCCCGGTCTTGGCGGTGTCCGCATTGAAGACGATGTCCGCGTAACGGGTAAAGGGTGCCAGGTCATGTCACACTTGAGCAAGTCACTCAAGACCGCAGTGATCGAAGTTGGCCGATAGCGGGCGCTTGTCGTCCGAATATCAAAACATAAATGGAGACGCTCTTCGTGGTTGATCCAGATAAGATACGCACCTTGGTAGAAATGATGTCCGAATTCGACCTCACGGAGATTAAACTCCGCGACGGCGAAGAGGAGATTCGGCTGACGCGTCCGGGTCCGGAAGCCCAGCCGATGGTTTCGGGTTCGGGACCGGCCGGTCATGTGATGATGCCTGCGCCGGTTCAAGCCGCTCCCGCACCTGCGCCGGTTGAAGAAGCACCTCCCGCGCCGTCTCCGGTGGCTGCCCCAACAGAAAACCTCAACGCGGTGAAGTCGCCTATGGTGGGCACGTTGTATCTTGCGTCTGATCCGAGCAGTCCACCGTTTGTATCGGTGGGTTCGCGGGTCACGCCCACGACGGTGGTGTGCATCATTGAGGCCATGAAGGTGTTTAACGAAATCCAAGCCGACATTAGCGGAACGGTCGTCGAGGTCCTGGTCAACAATGAAGACCCGGTCGAGTTTGGTCAGCCGATGTTCATGGTGAAGCCAGACTAGTTCGCGATGAAACCGAATTCAGTCGATCGTATCGTGCGAACGAATCCGATTCGGTCGAGGTTCATCGTTCTTACTACAACCACCCCGGCAGCGCGTTTCAGACTTGCCGAATCTCGCTGAACCGTGGAGTTCATATCCGATGTTCAAACGCATACTCGTAGCCAACCGAGGCGAAATTGCCCTTCGAATCATGCGAACCTGTCGCGAGATGGGGATCGATACCGCGTGTGTGTATTCGGAAGAGGACAAGGATTCGCAGTATCTGGACATGGCCTCCCGGGCGATTTGCATCGGACCCGCCGCGGCTGGCGAAAGTTACCTCAAGGGCGATCGCATCGTAGCTGCGGCTGAGATGGTTGGTGCCGACGCGATTCATCCGGGATACGGCTTCCTGGCTGAAAACGCACAGTTTGCCGACATGTGCCGCGAATCGAACATTCAATTCATCGGACCATCGTCGGAGTCCATTCGACTCTTGGGCGACAAAGCCGCCGCGCGACAAGTTGCGAAGAAAGCCCGCGTTCAAACCGTGCCCGGTAGTGATGGCGTGGTTGAAGACGACAAAGAGGCGCTCAAAGTCGCGGCGAAGATCGGTTATCCGGTGATGGTCAAAGCGCTGGCCGGTGGCGGCGGGCGCGGACTTCGGGTGGCAGATTCGCAAGCTGATCTCAAGAAAGCGTTAACGATGTCGCGTCAGGAGGCGTTGACAGCGTTCAAGGATGCGGGCGTCTACATTGAGAAGTTCATCGAGAATCCGCGTCACGTCGAAGTTCAGATTCTCGCCGACCAGAAGGGCCACACGCTTCACTTGTTTGAACGTGACTGCACCGTGCAGCGGCGCTATCAGAAGTTGATCGAAGAATCACCGTCACCCGGTATTGAGAATCGCACCCGCGACGAAATCTGCAAGTCGGCTGTCCGGTTGTGCAAGTCGGCGGGATACTACAACGCTGCAACGGTTGAATTCGTCGTCGATCAAAAGGGCAAGGCCTACTTCATCGAAGTGAATACGCGTATTCAGGTTGAGCATCCGGTGACGGAAATGATCACCGGGATCGACTTGATCAAGTCGATGATTCTAATCGCCGCTGGTGAAGCGTTGCCATTTACGCAGCGCGAGTTGAAGCGAAACGGTGCTTCGATTGAGTGTCGCATTAACGCGGAAGACCCGGACCACAACTTCCGGCCTTGCGCGGGCACGATTGAACGGTTCAACGCCGTCAGTGGCTTGGGCGTTCGACTCGATACCCATGCCCACACCGGTTACCGCATTTCACCGCGCTACGATTCGATGATTGGCAAACTCATTGTGCATCGTCGAACGCGTGATGAGGCGATCGCGTGCATGCGGCGGTGTTTGGAAGAGATTCGAGTTGATCCGATCAAGAGTACGATCGGGTTGTATCAGCGCATCATGTCGGACGACACATTCATCTCTGGCAAGTTCGACACCAAATACGTCGAGCGATTCCTCGAGTCATAGAAAGCAAATCTATTAACGCTGAAGCACGGGTGCGGATCGATTGCGCCTATTGTCTGAGCGACGCCGAACCTGTGGACGATTCACTTGTGATGCCCTTGGTGACGGTGAACTTGTAGGTCAGCAGCGGGAATTCACCGGTGCCAAACGTTCCCGTGAAGAACAAAGCTGAGAATCCGGTGGCCCAGCGGGTCGATGGATAGGACGCTTTTGCCGCCGTTCGGAAGGTGGCTGCGTCGGCGAAGGTTCCGACTGCCGACGTGTTTTGGTAGACGAGCAATTCGTTGTTGGTGGTGTTGCGCTCGATGAGGATGATTTCGTTGTTGTCTTTGGCATCGTCGTCGTTGGTGTCGTCAGCCCAGATGATCAGGTAATCGGTCGAAGTGGTTTGGCCGGAGTTCGGGACGATCAATTCGACGGCAGAACGAACCGCTCCGTTGATGCGTTTCTTGATGACCTCCGTATTGACGAGCAGTTCGCGACGAAGCTGATCGTCAGACGTGCCGTAAGTCGTTGCGCCGAGGATGGCCAAACCGGCAATGCCCACGATGGACATGATTACCAAGGCCATCAGCAACTCTACCAGCGTGAAGGCCTTTCTGGATTTTTTGGTATTGGTTGCCATGAAAATCAATTCAGGGTTACGACGATGGCGGTTGGGGCACGAAAGATTCGAGGCTCCAACTTTGCCCGCTGTCATCTGAAATCGTGACCGTCACCAACACGCCGGTGATGTTCCCTCCCAGTGCCGCGACGTTTTGTGTACTGGCTGCGACGGTGACCGATTGCGTGAAGAACTGGTACGGATCGCTGTAAGCCGTGCCCGTCGCATCGTTGAGCGTGCCAGCCGCAATCGTGAGGCTCCCAGCTTCTGAGAATCCGTGGTAGTCGTCGATGTTGTCAAACGCAGCGCGGGTCGATTCGCCCGATTCGGGCCCGGGCGTAGAAGCGCCGTCGGGGTCGTCGTAAGGGAGGCGCAGGATTTCGTCGATCAGTGAATCAGCGAGGGTCAGCGCCCGCTGTCGATGCAGTGCGTCGTAGGTTTGCATTTGCCCGGCGACGATCGCCTGCGACGCCACCATCGCGACGACCGCGAGAATCGAAGCAGCCAGCATCGCCTCGAACAAAGTCAGGGCGCGTTTTCTATCAGGACGGAACTTCACCGGCTTAACCCTTCTTGAATGCGTTTCTTCTACAAGGTTGATCGGAACTTCGCGGTTTCGGGTGCAATCGCAGTGATGGTTGGGCGGTGATGCACTTTTTATGAGACGAAGTGCGTTATTCCGTGAATCGAATTGGATCTGCCGATCAATAGAAGGCACTTGACGGGAGTTCGCCCGAAGGGGGCGATCTGTGCGAGATGGCTATATGACGATTCAATCGACATCAAAATCAAGTCGCCTTCGATACGGAGGCTGGGCGCCGGCGTACACGCTCGTGGAAGTGCTGACCGTTGTTGTGATCGTTGGAATTGTGGCGATGCTGGCGATTCCGTTGCTCGAATCGACCGACGCGGCGAAGGTGTCGTCAGCCGCCCGGCTCATCGTCGCCGACGTGCAGTATGCACAGATGTATTCGATCAGCCACGGCGACAACCCCATCGGCATCAAGTTCGATACGTCGGCCAACAGCTACTCGCTCGTCCAACGCAGCGGATCGCCGCCGTTTCAATGTTCTTCCGTGACGACGGTCACCAATCCGATAGGCGGTGAGTCGTACACCACGACCTTCGGCAGCGGCAGGGCGGCGGAACTTGTGGGCGTCGGCATTGATGCGGTGTCGCTGGATGGCGACGAGTGCCTGGTGTTCGGATCACTGGGTGAGCTGGACCAATCGGCGGCAGCGACGATTGATGTTTCGTTTGGTGGGCGGTCGCTGACGATTTCGATTGATCCGATAACCGGTAACGCCACCGTCACGCCCTAGCGCCATAGCCATTCCGCCCTAAGTCGCATTGCGATCGCCGAACCAATCCCTACACTACGCACCCATGGTTCTGATCATCGACAACTACGATTCGTTTACCTACAACCTCGTGCAGCGCATCGGCGAGTTGCAGAAAGGGCACGCCATCGATGTCCGCCGCAACGACGCGATCACGCTGGATGAGATCGACGCGCTTTCGCCGTCGCACGTGATCATCTCGCCAGGACCATGCACGCCCAACGAAGCCGGCATGAGCATGGACATCATCAAACACCTGGCTGGTAAGATTCCGGTGCTGGGTGTGTGTCTCGGTCATCAGTGCATGGCCCAGGCCTACGGCGGAAAAGTCATCCGCGCCCAACGCCTGATGCATGGCAAGACCAGCGAAATCAAACACGACGGTAAAGGCATCTTCAGCGGCGTATCGAATCCCTTCACAGCTACGCGCTACCATTCGCTGATCGTTGAAGAAGGCAGCATCCCCGAAGGTTTCCACGCCACAGCATGGACCGCCGACCGCAAAGAACTCATGGGCATCCGCCACGACACCATGCCAGTCATCGGCGTGCAGTTCCACCCCGAAAGCTTCCTGACCACCGAAGGGCATCACCTCATCAGCAATTTTCTTGAGATGTGATCCTGTTCCTGCGATCCAGGCTCCGTCAAGAGATCCCCATGTTGCAGAAAACGAGTAGGCACTAGTCGAGATGCTCAAACTGTGTGCTAATCTGCGTATTGCACGGAATTGTTAGAATTGCTGAAAGCGGGACTTTCCCAGCAATACAACTCCAATGTTGCCATGTGGTGTTACGAGATTATTCTGGCCGACATGTCTGAGCCTTTGAAGAACTCCGAAATCTGCAACAATCTAGTATGTCGTGCGTGCGGTTACAGCCTCAAAGGTTTGGAGCGAAGGCAATGTCCCGAATGCGGGACGCATTTTGATCCAGCAGAATTAAGAACATTTTACGCCACATCAGAAACCCGCATCTTCGCTTTATACATGCGAACGATTTCGATGATGATGGCAGCAATGTTTGGGACGACACTGCTCTCGATTGCGATCCAAGCACTTGCGTACGCCGATCAGAAAGGACCTCGCTCAAGAGAGTGGATCGTTCATAATCTACCTGCGCCGTTTCACTACATTGTCGCCACGGTTGCAATTCCCTTGGCATTGTTCGGCGTCTCGTTGCTCGTCCTAATGGGAAGGTATTTCAAGGAAACAAAGCGCACTCGGAATTCCAATTCTTGGATTGTACGTCGGGTATCTCCACTCTTGCTGTTTGCCGTAATTCTAATAATGGTCCAGCTTGGCTGCGTATACACTTGCGCCACTATCGGAGATTGAAAAAGGCAGGCACGTGCGAAACTCATCGCAACGATACCTGCCAAAAGTCGACTAGATTACGACGGCGTTCTTGCTACGCAGTTGCCGGTTCGATGGCCAGTGGCGGGCGGCGGCGACGGCGACGTTTTTTGGGTACGCCTGGTAGGCGGATTTCTGGTTTGCGTGGTTCTGCTGCTTCGGCCATGGGGATGGCCTCTTTCGCGGTGGGGGCGTAGAGGTCGGCTTGCACTTCTTTCCAGAGATCTTCGGCGCGGTTGAAGACACCGCCCGACATCATGATGTTCATGGTCGGGTTGCTGGAGATCGACCGAATGTGATCGATGAGCGTTCGCACCTGGGCGACGCCCGACGGCTTGGTACCGAAGATCAGCAGAATGTCCGGGCGAATCTGGCCAATGAGCTGCGAGATTTCGTCCATCGGAACGCCACCGCCAAGGAAGTACACATTCCAGCCGCGGGCTTCAAACAGATCGCTGCACATCTGAGCACCGAGTTCTTCGGGCTCGTCGTCGGCGCAGGTGATCATGATCGTCTTGCCGTTGGTCGGCATTTGGACCAACGACTGTTGAAGCTGATCGGCGATGGATCGGCTGATACGGGTGGCCATGTGCTCGGTGGCAACGCTGATCCGATTCTGACGAAAGCAATCGTCAATGCGGTGCATGGTTGGCCAGAGCAGATCGTAATAAAGATCGGTGACGTTGTTGTTGGTGGCTTCGAGCTGCTCGACGATGAATTGGCGACAGTTTTTGCGGTCGCCGGCGAGCAGTGGTTCAAAGAAACGATCGACGGTTGACGGTTGACGCATGGGGGCGGACTCCAACAACGGCGCTGCGGGCAGAGACGGAGGTCGCAATAACCTGGGCCTCCTGCCCGAATCCGTATCGTGTCCGCTGGCGTAATGCGAACGTGAACAGTCCTCCAACCGTTCGTTAAGATTGATCACGATGTCTGGCTGATTGATGCGTACTGATGTGTTGTGATATTCGGCGTTTCTCGCGGGGACGAGTCGGCTGATTTATCAGAACAATGAAGGTATCGGCGGTGGCCTTAAACCGGCTATAGGCGATGATTGCGCGTTGGGTTCAACTAGGATCGACACGCATTGAAGTTTCGTGTACGCCGTCGCGTTGAATCAACGCCATGTTGCGATGCGTCAACGTGAACCATTGCGATAGCCGGTTTTGGACCATCCTTTACGCATTGCGGGCATGATGCTTACAATGGCCTCCTCACATACAGCCGCACTAAACATGGCGGCATTCATGCCACAAAGGATTGAACACCATGTCCACGGAAGACGTCGCCGAACAGATTCTCCGCTTCATCACGAGTACCGACTATCGCCCGCAGAAAGTCCGAGCCCTCGCCCGAAGCATGGGCATCTCAGACAATGAATACGGTGATTTTCACTTCGCCGTCAAAGGGTTGCGAAAGACTGGCCGGTTGGCGTTGGGTAGCAACAACGTCGTGACGCTGCCGCAACCGTCCGGCACCATCGTCGGGTCGTTTCGATTGAATCCGCGCGGGTTCGGGTTTGTGATCCCTGAAAACCCGGACGCACACGGCGATCTGTTTGTGCCGCCCGGAGACACCGGTAACGCGCTGACGGGTGATACGGTTGAGGCGAAGATCGTCAAGCGTGGCAAGCGCGGCGACAAGATGCTCTTCGAGGGGCGCGTGGTTGAGGTTCTAAACCGTGCGCAGAATCATTTCGTCGGTGAGTTGCTTCACGATTTCAATCGCTGGTTCGTTCGACCCGACGGCAACACGTTTCACGGGCCCGTCTTCGTGGATGATCCAGGGGCGAAGTCCACACACGAAGGCGATCAGGTCGTCGTGGAAATCACGCGCTATCCGACGCCGGGTAAAGAAGCCCGCGGTGTGATCGTGCGCGTGCTTGGCGAGCGCGGGTTGCCCGAGGTCGATACGCTCAGCATGGTCGTGCAGTATCAACTCCCCGAAGGATTCCCGCCGGAAGTCTTGCAAGCGGCAGGCGATGTTTCGCGAAGTTATAATCCGGAGGGTAATGACGGACGCGTTGATTTGTCGAAAGAGACGATCATCACGATTGATCCGGTGGATGCTCGAGACTTCGACGACGCCATTTCGTTGAAAGCGCTTCCCAAGGGGCAGATGGAGTTGGGCGTTCACATTGCCGACGTCAGCCACTTCGTGCAGCCGGGCAGCATTCTCGATCAGGAAGCCACCGCCCGTACCACGAGCGTTTACTTCCCCCGGCACGTGATCCCGATGTTGCCGGAAGTTCTATCCAACGGCGTATGCAGTTTGCAAGAGCGCGAACCGCGTTTCGCCAAGAGTGCATTCATTACCTACGACAAGAGCGGCAACGTGGTTGGCCAACGTTTCGCCAGCACGTTGATTCGATCGACCAAGCGTTTGACTTACGAACAGGCGTCAGCCGCATTGGACGGCAAGCCCGGGCGATTGTCCAAAAAAGTGCTGGCCCTTCTGAAGGAAATGGAATCACTGGCCAAGACCATACGCCGCCGTCGCGTTAAGAACGGCATGCTCGTCTTGGACCTTCCGGAAGTGGATTTGGTTTACGATGAGAAGGACAACGTCACCGGCGTTACCCCAACCGACACCAGTTTTAGCCACACGATCATCGAGATGTTCATGATCGAAGCAAACGAAGCCGTGGGGCGATTGTTCGCGGAGATCGGCGTACCACACTTGCGCCGCATCCATCCCGATCCTGCTGATTCGACGGCCAAGTCGCTTGGAAAGTTTCTCGGGGCGTTGGGTCTAAAGGTGCCCAAGTCGCTCGATCGGTTTGAGCTTCAAAGCATTCTCAAGAGCGTCAAGGGCAAGCCCGAATCGTTCGCCGTGAATCTCGCCTTGCTGAAGTCGATGCAGACCGCAGAGTATTCACCGAAGATTTTGGGGCACTACGCTCTGGCAGGCGAGCATTATGTTCACTTCACCTCGCCGATTCGTCGCTATCCAGATTTGACCGCCCACCGTTTGCTCGACGCATACATCAAAGGAACGCTGAGCACCAAGTCGGACATTCGGTCGATGCCTTCCGATGTGGAGTTGCGAGAACTCGGTGCGCATTGCAGCCGCAACGAACGGCGGGCTGAGGCGGCAGAACGCGAGCTTCGACTGGTGAAGATCTTGCGAATTCTCGAAGCGCGCGTCGGCGATTCGGTGGATGGGATTGTCACGGGCGTGACCAACTTCGGGTTGTACGTGCAACTTCGCGAGTTCTTGGTGGACGGACTGCTCAGGTTTGAGGAGTTGGCCGACGACTGGTGGGTGGTGGATGTCGATCATGGTTGCGTCAACGCTGAACGCAGCGGTCGGCGAATTTCCATTGGCCAGGAGCTTGAGGTCACGATCTCGCAGGTCGATGTGGCTGGGCGACAGTTGAACTTGGCGCTATCGGAATTTGTTGGGTTCAAGCGTCGGGCTGGCGGGAGGGTTCGCAAGGGCGGAGCGCGCAAGCCCAAACGTGCGACCAAGGGACGCGGTCCCAAGAAACCGACACGCAAAGTCAAGAAGAAATCAAAGAGTCGCAAGCCACCGAAGGCCAAGAGGCCAAAAAAGAAGAAGTCGGCGAAGCGTAAACGGCGCTAATGAGTGTCGCGTGTTATCTGCCGATTACTTCTCCCACAAGCCGTGTTCGATGCCTGCGAGAATGTAAATCGCGAATGTGCCTTGGTCAGGGATTTCTAATGGCGGATGAGCAATCATACCACCAGATTTTTCAGCAGCAGCCACCGCGGCGTGAATGTCCGTGACCAGCCAATAGGGTCGCACGATTGGTTCTTCTGTCTCGCGAAGCGGCGCACGTACACTGACCTTCCCTCCGCCGAACATTGATGCTGTCTTGGCGTTTCCGAATGCCGCGACCGGTTCGCCAAACTTAACGCCGTGGGTAGTTTCATAAGTTTTGCAAACAGCGTCGACGTCCTTGGTTACGATTTCCAGAAAGAATACCTGCATCGATTTCTTGCTCCCTTTTTCAATGGCGGGTTTGGGGTCGGCGCTTGCCCAGCGTGTGGCTGACGACCCGACAACGAAAGCGAACGCCGCAAGGACGCAAAGCGACCGACGCCAATTTGCAAGTGAGAACGTTTTCACGATCGATCCTCCGATTGAACATTGCGTAGTGTTGACATTCTGCATCCGTTTCTCATAGTCTACCCGCGCCACCGATGTTTTGCATCGCGGTGACGTGTTGTCTAATTACTCGAAAGCGCACCATCCAAACAGGATCATCTGGTGAATCAGTCCCCGCTGCATAACTATCATGTCAAACTCGGTGCCCGGATGGTCGATTTTGCCGGCTGGTCGATGCCGGTGATGTACCGAGGTATTATCGATGAACATGTTCATACGCGAACGAAATGCTCGCTGTTCGATGTCTCGCACATGGGGCGGTTGTATCTGACCGGTGGTGATGTCGAGGCGCTGCTTCAGCAGGTTTGCACGCGCAACGTCGGCGAGATGTCGGTGGGGTTGTCGCGCTATACGCATATGTGTCGCGAGGATGGTGGCATTCTTGACGATGTGATTGTGTCGCGGTTTGAGGATCAGTACCTCGTGGTGTGTAACGCATCCAACCGCCAGAAGATCACCGATTGGCTTAACAAGCATGCGGCCGGCAAAGACGTGCAGATGACCGACCGGACGATGGAAACGGCGATGATCGCGCTCCAGGGTCCGGAAGCGATTCCGCAGGTTGAGAAACTGCTCAACATCGATCTGAGTGATCTGAAACGCTACCACTTTCAAACCGGTTCGTACTTCACGTTTAAGTATGCGATCTTCCGCAGCGGCTATACCGGTGAAGATGGCGTTGAGTTGATCCTGCCAGCCGGGATCGTCAAGCTGGCGATGCCGGCATTGATGGGCATGAGCAATGGCGACGATGCGGTGATCAAGCCGGCTGGTTTGGGCGCTCGCGATTCGTTGCGTCTGGAAGCGGGCATGCCGTTGTACGGCCATGAGCTGACCGAGGATTGGGATTCGCTGACCGCCCGCCAAGGCTGGTGCGTGCATCTTGATAAGGACTTCATCGGCGCGGATGCGATGCGCAAGAAGAAGCAGGACGGCCT
>BQJS01000079.1 GCA_021604825.1 Phycisphaerae bacterium
CCTCGGTGGTGAGATTCCGCAGGCATTCATGGGGAAAGACCGAGCCGCTGCCGAGACATTGGCCAAGGATTACTTGAGTATCTTCGGACCCGACCGCTTTTACGTCGAGTTGCAGGATCATGGCATCCCCGAACAGCGCATTCTCAACCCCGAACTCACCGAGATGGCCACCCGCCTCGGCGTCGGTGTGATCGCGTCGAACGACGTGCATTACCTCGACGAAGGCGACGTCGAAGCCCATGACATTCTCTGCTGCATCAACACCGGCAAACTCGTGTCCGACGAAAACCGATTCAAGTTTGAAACGGGTGAGTTCTACTTGAAGTCGCCCGAGCAGATGGCTGAGCTGTTCCCCGGCCAACCAGAAGCGCTGAGCAACACGCTGGCGATCGCCGAGATGTGCAACGTCGAGTTCGATTTCAATCAGCGTTTCGCACCCGTCTACGATGTGCCCAAGACAACCACACCGGAGAAAGAACTCCACCGCATCGTTTATGAAGCGGCTGAGCGCAAGTACGACGACCTGAACGATGAGGTCCGCGAGCGTATCGACTATGAACTCGAAGTGATTTCGAGCAAAGGGTTTTCGAGTTACTTCTTGATCTGTTGGGATTTGGTACAGTACGCCCGCAACAACAACATTCCATGCGGGGCGCGCGGTAGTGGTTGCAGTTCGGTCGTCGCGTATTGTCTGGATATTTCCGCACCCGATCCGCTGACGTATGGGTTGTACTTTGAGCGATTCATGGACCCGGACCGCGACGAAATGCCGGATATCGATGTCGATATCTGTCAGAACGGACGGGCGAGGGTGATCGAATACGTGCGTGAGAAGTACGGTCATGTTGCGCAGATCATCACATTCGGAACGCTCAAAGCCAAGGCGGCGGTCAAGGATGTTTCGCGGGTGATGGGTTTGGGTTTCGAGGAAGCCAACAAGCTGACCTCGCTCATTCCGGCTGAGCTGAAAATGACGATCGACAAAGCGATCGAGCAGGAGCCCGAACTTAAAAGCCTGTACGAGACGAATGAGCAGGTCAAGAAAATCATCGACATCAGTCGCAAGTTGGAAGGACTCGCGCGGCATGCTGGCGTTCATGCGGCGGGCGTGGTTGTGGCGGACAAGTCGCTCGATCAGTTCTTGCCGCTGTATCGCGGATCCGATGCCGACGCGGTGGTGACGCAGTTTGACGGTCCGACGGTCGAGGCGGTGGGACTGTTGAAGATGGATTTTCTGGGTCTGCGGACGCTCAGCATTTTGCAGCGGTCGATTGACCTGGTGAAGGAACTGCGCGGAATCGAAGTTGACATCGAAGGCGTCGACTTGACCGACCAGGGCGTATACACGCTATTCGCGGCGGGACAAACGAAGGGTGTGTTTCAGTTTGAGTCCGGCGGCATGCGCGACGTGATCATGCGGATGCGCCCGAACCGCATTCAGGATTTGATTGCAGCCAACGCGCTCTATCGACCTGGTCCGATGAAGTACATCGACGATTATGTTGCCAGAAAGCATGGCGGCGATTGGTCAACACCGCATCCTGAGATGACCAAGGTGCTTGAAGAAACCTACGGCATCATGGTGTATCAGGAGCAGGTGTCGCGAATGGTCAACCGCTTGGGCGGCGTTGAACTCAAGCAGGCATTCCGATTGGCCAAACTCATCAGCAAGAAAAAGACAGACAAGATCGAAGCCAACCGCGGCCCGTTTGTGAAGGGCTGCAAGTCCAACGGTTTGGATGAATCCACCGCTGAGAAGATTTACGACGACATTCTCGAATTCGGTGGATACGCATTCAACAAAGCCCACTCCACCGGGTACGCCATCGTCGCGTTTCAGACGGCGTTTATGAAGCATTACTACCCCGTCGAATTCATGGCCGCCTTGCTGACGTTTGAAATGGGGACGGCGGCCAAGGTTCAGGAATACATAGACGAGTGCAAACGACTGGGCATCGACATCGCACCGCCGGATGTGAACGCTAGCGGCAACGACTTCACGCCCGACGTACGCGACCCGAACCGCAAGGTGATTCGATTCGGCTTGGGCGCGATCAAAGGCGTCGGCAGCAAAGCCGTCGATGCCATCGTGCGAGCCCGCGAAGAGGGCGGACCGTTTACGTCGATTTTCGACTTTTGCGAACGCGTCGATTTGTCAGCCGTCAATCGCGGAGTGGTCGAAGCGCTGACGTGCTGCGGGGCGTTCGACGATACCGGTGCGATGCGCAAGGCGCTGATGAATGTCGTAGACGACGCCATTCAAGGCGGTGCACGCGCGCAAGAAGATAAGAAAGCCGGTCAGTTCAGCCTGTTCGGCGGCGGCGATGATCCTGGTGAAACGGAGCAATCGACGCACCAACTGCCGCAGGATGAATGGAGCGAAGCCGAGATGCTCGCCCGCGAGAAAGCGGTGCTCGGGTTTTTCGTCACGCGGCATCCGTTGACGAGTTGCAGCGACCTGGTGGAGTCGTGTTCGACGGCAGCAACGGTGGACCTTGTGACCTACGAAGACAGTGCGAGCGTGATCCTTGGCGGATTAATCACCGACATTCGTTACATCCTTTTGCGCAACGGCCGCAAGCAAGGGCAGCGCATGGCCATCGTGACGCTCGAGGATCTCAAGGGCAAGATCGAAGTGACGATTTCGCCCAAGGAGTTGGATGAGTATCGTCATCTGCTCAAACCGGACGCGATTATTTTTGTAAAGGGTTCGGTCAATCGAAAGCGCGAAGAGCCGTCAGTGCGGGTTGGTGAAGTCATTGCGGCTGAGAACGCGCCATCGGTATTGTGCGACAGCGTGATCGTCCGCATCGATGAAATGCGCGATAGCAGCGAGGTCATCGAGAAACTATTCGACGTGACGGATCGGCATCGCGGTGGGTGTCCACTGTACGTCGAAATTCAAACCGACGAACACGAAATCGCCACCATCAAGTGCAGCGACGACATGTCGGTCGAGCCGTCGCCCGAATGCCTTCACGAGTTGGCTCAACTGATCGGCGAGACCCGCGTGATTTGTACGGGCCCCAAGCGGCATCCCATTCCCTGGCCCAGCATCATGCCGAAACCGTCGCCACATGCGACCAAGCCGGTCACACCAAACGAACCTGACGACCGACTCGCACCGCCTCCCGCCCCGGAGTCGAGCATGTTGCAGCAAGAATTTGTTTAGTAGGGTCCGCTGTGCGGACCGTTTCCCCGAAGGTCCGCACAGCCGTCCCAGCTATTTGATTTACTATGACGCTTCAAACTCAACCATTCCAGTTGGGTTATTGGCTGATTGGTTCGCCATGTCCTGACTTACCCCAATTCCGACATCCTCGATATCCATGTCGATCAGCGGCTTCAGTGCAAACGGTGCTGGGCTGTCATCGGGGTCGGGTTCGACGCTGATGACTGCGGCGTGACCGACGAGCATGACGGCTGGGTCGATCAAATCTTGTCCCGGGAATGGTGGAAAACCGTCTGGTCCCGCGGTGGCTCCGGCGCCGTCATCATCGGCGGCATCGACGTTGGTGAACCGTCCGGTGCTCATGGGACCGTCATCACCAACGACCCAACCTTCGTATGCCCAACCGGCTGGCAGCGTTGGTAGATTCAGCGACGCGATCATTCCGTTGTCGGTGACTTCCAGCCACCAGATACCTTGGTCAAAGTCATCGTCGGTGTCGGCTGTCGTCGGCGTGTTTAAAATAAATGTGCCATTGGCGTCGGCGAATTCATCATTCAATGCCGCCGCGTGCCCAATCGTTAGGGCGGCCATGCTCCCGTTGAAATCACCTGCGAGCACGTGGGTGTCGGAAGGTTCGGGCGGGTCGTTCTGCTCGGGTTCGATCGTCAGTACGAAGGTTGTCGACGCGTCGGCGGTGGCAGTGTCGATGTCGAATTCACTTGGCATGGCCATTCCGTCTGTGTCGATTGCGAATCGACCCGAACTGATCGGAGCGCCGTCAACGATGAGCCATCCTTCATAAAGGAAACCCTCGCCCAATGACTCCAACCCTTCAAACGACATCCGCAGCGTGCTGGTCGTGTCGCCATTGTTTGCTGGGGGCAGCATGTCGCAGCCGGCTAGCCCGACAAAAGTAAGCCCGAGCACAACACCAAATCTTGATAACAAACTTCTACTCATCAATTCACTCCGATTGTTGAAAGTGGAAAACTGCACACGCCCCGGAAACGCAGATACACGCCGGGTAGTGTCACTCTTCGTTGGTCGAAGTGAGGTGAAGGGCCTTACAAGAAATATGAAGAAATGTGCGGATTTATTGAAGCAGGTTCTACTGTGCAAACCGGTTTTGTCTCGTCATTCCCGCGAAAGCGGGAAACCAGGATCGAATGACAGTGCTGCGCTGGTCTCAAAACCGCATATCGTCGTGATGGGTTTTCTGGCCGGTATTGGCTTGCGGGTTGGGTGACGCATGCTTCTGGATTCCCGCGTGCGCGGGAATGACGGCGGACTTCAGTGACGGCGGACGGTAATGACGGTGGATTGTAATGACGGGAGTTTGCACAGCGGGTCGTGCGGAATGCCATCTCGCTATGGAATGACACATAGCAGTAGGGGCGCAAACTTGAAGCCCCGCACCCCAAGCTCCGTGACTGTAGTACCGGAAAAAGGCCCCATTCTGTCTTGCGGGAATGCCTTCCGAGTACATCACACGGCCCCTGACCGCGAGGCTTCCATCAATGAGTTCCGACGTAATTGTCGAAACAAGGTTCAATGACCTGACGTTTTGCACGCCTTAAGCCTGTATTCAATTGTCTACTCCAACAACAGTATGAAACACGTTTTGTCATTAGGCAAATGAAAGTGCGCGCAATTCAAGCGCGAATTAAATCGACGACATTGATAATCATTGATGGCATGGAGTTACGCCACTTGGGTGCGCAAACAAAAGTTGATCACGCATCAATCGGGCGATTGTGAATTTTGCGACTGGCCAATCGTGTCGATAGTGTTGCTTTACGATTCCTGCGTTGCGCAGATGGTTGCGTAAATGTCGCAGCGTTTGATTAACTCTTCGTGGGTGCCCTGATCGATTAGCCGGCCTTGATCGAGAACGATGATCCGTTGAGCGAATCGAATCGTGCTCAATCGGTGGGCGATCAGAATGGTTGTGCGCCCCGTGGCATATTCTCGGACCGCGTCCTGAATTTGTCGTTCCGATTCGCTGTCGATTTGGCTGGTGGCTTCGTCGAAGATCAGGATCGGTGCGTCGCGCAGCATGGCCCGGGCGATGCAAAGGCGTTGACGTTGACCGCCCGAGAGCGTGCTGCCTCGTTCGCCAACCAGCTCGTCGTAAGTGTCGGACTTGGCGTTGATGAATTCTTCCGCATGGGCGCGACGGGCTGCATCTTTGATGGCGTCTTCGTCCGCGCTGCGCGTCCCATAAGCGATGTTTTCCGCGATGGTCATGGCGAATACAACGGGGTCTTGCGTAACCATGCTCATTTGGCGGCGGAGGCTGGCAAGCTTGGCGCTGCGGATATCGATGCCATCGACGAATACCGCGCCATGCTCGGGGTCGTAGAAACGCACTAGCAATTTTGTCAGCGTGGTCTTACCGCTACCGTTCGCGCCGACCAGCGCGACCGTTTCACCTTTGTTGATCGTCAGGTTGATTTCAGAAAGCGCCGGCGTATCTGTTTCCGGATAGGTGAACGTGACGTTCTTGAATTCGATGCGTTCCTTGATCGGTTGAAGCTCGAGCGCACCTTCGAGCAGTTCCGCCTCTTCGGGCGTGTCGATGACTTCAAAGATGCGCTGGGCACCTGCGGCTGACCGCATGACCCGCGGATAGACGTCGGCCATCTTTCGCAATGGGTCGATGAGCATGCCCAAGACGATGACCAATGTGCCGAACTCTTCCAGCTTGATGTCCTCGCGCAAGACTTGAGCACCAAGCCAAGCAAAGACAGCCGCGATTCCCACGATGCCCATCATCTCAAGGGCCGGCCTGAGGAAGGCCTCGAGCTTGGCGATTTTGAGTTGCTGCTTGAACATCTTGCGATCGATCGTCCACAGGTGTTTGCGCTCCTGGTTTTCGGCGTTGTATGTTTTTACGACGCCGATCGCGCCCAAGGCGGTTCCCAGGGCACCGATCATGGAGCCATAGGTTTGCAGCAACCGATTGTTGGCCTTTCGAATTTTCCGCCCGACGATCCAAAACAGAAAAATCGCGACCGGTGAAATCAGCAGCATGGTGATCGTCATGCGGGCATCGAGAAACAACGCCCATCCGAACAGGAAGATCGCTTTGATCGGTTCGCGCAGCATCTTCCCAAAGATGCTCATCAGACCACGCTGCATCTCCTGGGCATCTTGCACGAATCGCGAAACCAAGTCGGATGTGTCGCGCGTGAAGAAAGACATTGGAAGGCGCAGGATCTTTCGGTACAGAAGGCGACGCATGTCCATGACGGAGCGAAGTACGCCGGCGGCTATGAAGTATTGAGCGACGAACCGCGCCACGTTGCTCAAGAGATTGACAACAACGACAAATCCGAGAACCCAATATAGCGCCGTGACCCTGCCGCCCTGACGATTTGCCCGCGGAACAAAGCTCGTTGCCCAACCTGCAATCCGCCAGTTTCGCGAAGCAGTCCGAAGTTTGACGGTAATCGTTTTCGGGTTCTCGACGCCGCTCGGACTCGACGTGCGTACAATCACGTTCGTATAGCCATCTGCTTCCGCAATCGTCTTCAGAAAATTCGCGGGATCGACGGTTGTCCACGAATGAGCTGTTCGAGTGACCAGAGGCCCGCCGGGCACGTCTTCAAACAACAGTTTGTATGAATCAATGGTGTCGAGCGTCTGCACGCCGTTGGTTGCCAAATCGGAAGACGATGGCAGGTCAACGATCATGAGCTGTTGCTTGAGTGTGTCGATCCCATCGATTTGCCTGCGGACATCCAATTCAACGCCCAAGCGGTTTTCCGCGACGGAGCGATCAACCCAGCCGTGCAGACCTTCGTCCGAAAGCATGACTTTCAGTACTGGCAGGACGCTGACGATGCCGGCTGAGTTAAGGAAGCCGTACACGATCGATGCGACAAGTCCGATCAGCACCAAGCGGCGGTGTGGCCAGACCAATCGCAGCATCCGGCGAAAATGCGGCGTGCGGATGCTCGAGCGTTTGGCTCGGTTCTTATCGTCAGCGCTAATGAGTTCGGTTTGCATGGCGAGGCGACATTGGGAAGATCGGTCGGTCCCTGGATGCGGCTATTAAATTCGATTTTCAGGGTTATTAGGCGTTTGAAGCGACAACTAACGACAATCTGGCGGCCATCCGATCTAGTTCCGAAAATCCGTTTCCGATAATATCGTAGGCGATTGGCATCATATCCGGCGGATAGTTGCAGGGCAACGGTGGCGATTTGGGGCTTTTGGAGAAATCCGGCGACCCATTTTATTTCATCGATATTCGCATCCGGCAGATGATGCCACGCACTGACCAGACATTGATTGACTTGTGAACTTCCACGTTGCGTATTCGGTCATCTGATCAACAAGCAGCGGGTTACTTTTTAAAATTTAGGAGATGGTCGAACATGAACGCGAAATCTGATGTAGCGGGGATTCGTGGACGCTGGAGCAAAGTGCTCTTGATGCTTCTCGCAATCTTGGTGGCAACGCCAGCGATATCGTTTGCCGACGGCGACGCAAAAGAAGCGAAAGAATCAAAGAAGAAAAAGAAAAAGGAAAAACCCGACTACAAACCTTTTGATGAGGTCACCAAAGGTTACGAACTCATCGAGGGTTTCTTCCCGCTGTATTACAACAAGAAAACCGACCACCTTCTCGCCGTGTTGCCAAGCGGCATGGTTGGCAATGAATTCTTGATGGCCCAGAGCATGACGTCGGGTGGCGGGATCACCGGCTTCCCCTTGGGCCACCGCTTGGTTCGTTGGGAAGAATACAACAAGAAGATGCTTCTGGTTCAACCGGAGCTTCGCCATCTCAAAGGCAAGGGCACCGACGTGCAGGATGTGATCGATCGCACCTATACCGATTCGGTCCTGCTGTCTACGCCGATCGTTACCAAGCGCGGTAGCGACGCCGTGATCGATCTCGACAAGATTCTAAAGAGGGACTTCCTCGGACTCGGTCGCTACTTTGGCGGCAGCATGGATTCGTCCATCAGCAAGTGGGTGAAGCGAAAAGGCTTCAAGGACAATCTCGAACTTTCGGTCGAAGCAGTGTTCATGGCCGGAGATTCAGGTGGCAAGAAAGCCGTGATTCACTACAGCATCTCAGGGCTGCCAAAGAGCGACTACAAGTCTCGCGACGCCGATGATCGCATTGGTTACTTCATGACTGCCCGCAAGAACTGGGCCGCGGATCATAACGACAGCACGATCTTCAAACGAAACGTACACCGATGGCACCTGCGTAAGAGCGATCCGAAGCAAGCAGTCTCCGATGTTCACCCCGACGATCAAATCGTCTTCTACATCGAAAAAACCGTTCCGGTGAAGTACCGCCGCTACATCCGCGAAGGCATCGAAATGTGGAACGTCGCCTTCGAGAAAGCCGGCATCCGCAACGCCATTCAGGTTCGTCAGCAAACAGACACCAACGAATTCGCCAACATTGATCCTGAAGACGTTAATTACAACTTCTTCCGTTGGATTGTCAGTGGCCGTGCGTTTGCGATGGGACCGAGTCGGGCCAACCCGCTGACGGGTGAAATTCTCGACGCCGACATCATCATGGACGACTCGATGGCCCGCACCTGGAGCGCCCGCTACGACCGCATGCTTGGTGAGGGACCGACCCCGTCGGAAGATCCGAAGTTGCACGCATTCTTTGATGCCCATCCCGAGTGGCGGCCAACGTCGGCGATGACCAATTTGATCCCCGAATCGCAAAGCGACGCCAACATCGACGATTGGGAGCCGCGGGCGATGAAGATCCTCGAGGCATTCCATCCCGACGGTTTGTGTGCGTACGCCACGGGCGCGATGCACGAGATGGCGATGGGTGGTGCATTCCTAGCAGCCACGTCCGGTGAAGTCGCTTCGCGCGATGACTATGTCGGGCAGTGGATCAAACTCGTTGCGTGCCATGAGGTTGGCCACACGCTTGGATTGCGTCATAACTTCAAAGCCAGTTCGTGGAAGTCGCTCGATGATATTTTGGCCAACACCGATCCCGACGTGCCGACCACCGCATCGGTCATGGATTACAACCCAGCCGTCTACAATCTCGATGGATCGAAGCGCAGTCTCTACATGAGCCAAGCCGTCGGTCCCTACGACGAGATCGCCATTGCCTACGGTTACAGCGTTCCCACGCCCGACCAAAAAGAAGAAGAAATGCTGGCCGAAATTGCTGGTCGGATTTCCAAAGAGGGGCTCGATTTTGCCACCGACGAAGACACCGGGTTCCTCGCACCGGACCCATTGGTCAACGTTTACGACAACGGTCAAGATCCCATCGCCTGGGCGAAGTACCGCATGGATCTGGTGGACAGCCTTCGCGGCAAGATGACCGACTGGGGCATGAAGGACGGTGAAGATTACAACCAACTTCGCCAACTTTTCGACATGTTCCTCTACGAATCAAGCCGCGTGATTCGCTTCGCCGCCCGACAGGTGGGTGGTCAGTATCTCCACCGCGATCACAAAGGCGATCCCAACGCACGTCAGCCGGTCGAATTAGTGGACGCCAAGACGCAGCGCGAAACACTGGCCTTTCTTAATGAACGGGTCTTTGGTCCAGATGCGTTTTCGTTTGATCCGAAGTTGCTGCTGCAATTGGCACCCGGACGTTGGAATCACTGGGACACCGACTCCTATGACTACTATCAGGAGTACCCGATTCACGACAAGATCTCGGGCGTTCAGGAATGGGCATTGTTCCACGTGATGAGCCCGATGACGATTCGCCGCATCTATGACGCCAGCTTGAAGGTGCCTGCCGGTGAGGATTTCCTCGGCGTTCCTGAGTTGGTGAACTCGGTGACGGATTCTATTTGGGCTGAGGTTGATGATGACTCGACCACCCAAATGAATGGCAAGGGGACACCGGTCATTTCGAGTATTCGACGAACGTTGCAGCGCAATCAGCTGATGATGCTTGAGCGCACAGTGATGTCCGATCCGGGGTACTTCTTCCCTGCCGATGCCGTTGCGGTCGCCCGCATGGCGTTGAGCAAGTTGCACGATCGCATTGAAACGCGTTTGGAGGCAGGCGGGCTGGACGACTTCTCAGAGGCTCACCTGGTTGACTCGCAAACGCGAATCAAGCGAGCGCTGGATGCGGGCTACGAATTGTAAGAGGTTCTCGATTCAGTCGAGATGATTGACGCAAAACTGCATAGGCGGGTCCGATGATTTCGGGCCCGCCTTTTCTTCTGCGCTTTACGGTCATTCCCGCGCAAGCGGGAATGACGGTAGACCGAATGTATCTCGTTGAATGCATCTAACCGCCGTTGGTATTGGCGTCACCGTCTTTGTTCTTGTCCAATTCGCCCTTCATCAGCTTGGCGAGTTTCTTCGGGGCTTTTCGAAGTCGCCACTGGTCGCTTTCATTGACGATCAGCAGGACGACGTCGCGCTCCGGTTCGGGGACTTCGTTGGGGTCGAGCGACACATGGGCTCGGACGGCATAGACAATTTCGCCCTCGGGTGTTTTCATGCGGCGCATTTCGTTGAGCGCGAATCGAGGGTTGGCCCGCCACGCCCGGATGAATTCTTTCTCACTGATGGGTTCTTCCTTGGCGCTCCACATCGACCGAAACAATTGGTAATCCTGATCGACGCAGGCCTTCACCGCGCTCTTAAGGAATTCCGGCACATCGGGATCATCGCACGTGAAATCCGGCGGAAAACTGACCAGTTCCTTCGGCGGTTGCTCCGCTTGTGGCGTGTTCGATGGGTCGGCGTCGCTACCTCCTGACTCACCTTTCTTGCATCCAACAGTCACCGTTGCGATAAGACAAATCACGATCAGCCGCTGCGATGTGCGCGCTGTGCGGTTCTTAAGACAGGTTATCACAGCATGTTCTCCGTCGATGGTTCGTGGATGGGTCGGTCGCAAGCGACTGCCGCCGTCGGCGGTGCATCCTAATCGTCGCCACCCGCATGAGCAACGCGCCATCCTATGGAAGGCAAGTTCGTTCATTCGTCCAAGACCGTCCGTAAGGTTTCAGAAGTTGAACGGCGGCGGGTTACGACTAAGCTAAGCCTCATGCAACCACGCCGGGCCATCACTGACCGCGATCGACTCGAAGTCTTCCGCAGGCTGATCGCGTTTGATACCACCAGCGCCAACAGCAATGTGTCTGCCGCCAACGATCTCGCCAGTTTCCTAGAGGACCACGGGTGTCGCGTCGATCGCTTTGAATCAGACGATGGGCAAAAGGTGAACCTCGTCGCCCACAAGGGTCCGGAGTGCGAAGGCGGTTTGCTATTGTCGGGGCATCTTGATGTCGTGCCCGCGACGGAGGACGGATGGGACAGTGACCCGTTCACGCTGACCGAGCATGACGATCGATACGTCGCCCGAGGGTCTGCCGATATGAAGGGGTTCGTCGCCCTTGCGGCATGCTTGCTCGCGGACATCGATGCATCGCCAATGAAAACGCCTCTGGTCGGATTGTTTACCCACGACGAAGAAGTTGGCACGATCGGCGCCCAGCAATTTTGCAGGCAATGGGACCAGCGCTATCCGTTGCCGTCGGCGGGCATCATCGGTGAACCGACTGAACTGAGCGTCGTCCGAATGCATAAGGGCCACACGAAGCTGCGCATCGACGTGACCGGTACGCCAGCCCACAGTGGTTATCCGCATCTTGGTTCCAACGCCATTGAAAAACTTGGCTACGTGATTGGTGCGCTAACGTCGCTGCGAAAGGAATTCGAGGCTCGGCGATGCGATTCGAGCAAGTATTATCCGCAGACGCCTTATATCGTTCTCAACCAAGCCGTCGTCGAAGGTGGGGTGGCTGTCAACATCATCCCCGGTGCGTGCAGCCTGACGCTGGGTATTCGTGTGCTGCCGGGACAAAGTTCGACCGAAGCCATCGAAGCGGTGCGCCGCGCGATTCAAGCCGAAACTGACTTGGCAGATGACGTTTCGATTTCGCTGATTGGTGACAGTCCACCGCTATTGACGGATGCGTCGGCGGAAGTGAATCGCAGATTGTGTGCCCATGTTGGGCAGACCGATACAGCCGCAGTGTCGTATGCAAGCGATGCCGGTCCGCTGGCGACGATGGGCGTTGATTGTGTACTCTACGGACCGGGCAGCATCGAAGTCGCCCACAAACCGAATGAATACGTGCCCAAAGATCAGTTGCAGCGAGCGTGGGAATCGCTTTCTGGCTTCACCAGCAAATGGTGCATCGACTAAGGGCAACTCGGTCTTGGCCGACCAAGACAAGGAATCGAATCCATGGTGCCAACCAACGTCATCGAAGCCGACCTGACCTGGTTCAATGGTGCGTTTGAGCCACGCATTCAAGTGGTGACCAATTCGTCCGGTCAAATCGAGCAGGTGGGGTATCTCGATCTTCAACCGACGATGCGGCTGGAAGGTAAAGCGCTGCTGCCCGGAATGGTCAACGCCCACAGTCATGCGTTTCAGCGTGGGCTTCGCGGGTTTGGTGAGACGTTTCCCAAAGGTGCGGGAAGCTTCTGGACCTGGCGCGAAGCGATGTACGAACTGGTCGGTTGCCTTGAAGCCGAGGAATTTCAAAACATCTGCCGCGTCGCTTTCGAGGAGATGTTGCGACACGGAATCACCACGGTGGGCGAGTTTCATTACTTCCATCATGGACCCACCGCGCCCGATTTGTTGTTCGACGATCTTGTGTTAGCCGCCGCCGCAGAAGCGGGCATTCGGATTGTGCTACTGGAAACGTTTTACGCGCATGGCGGTTTCGGAGAGCCGTTATCCGGTGGGCAGAATCGTTTCGCCACGCCCGATGTGACCAGCTTTCTTGCGCACGTCGATTCACTTCGCGAAAAGTACAACTCGAGAACCCAAACGATCGGGTTAGCCGCCCACAGCCTGCGCGCCGCCGAACCCGATGAGATTGCCGCGCTTTCCGCGTACGCTCTAGAACACGACATGGTGCTGCACATGCACGTCGAAGAACAGCGGCAGGAAATCGACGCATGCGTCAAAGCCCACGGCGTGACACCGATCGAATTGCTCTCAGATCGCAAGCTCCTGAACCCATCGACGACGCTGGTCCACTGCACGCACACCAAGGCCAACGTGATCCAACGCATCGCCGAGACCGGCGCATCGATCTGCATATGCCCCACGACAGAAGGCAATCTAGGTGATGGCATCGCCAACGTGCCCGCAATGGCCGAAGCCAAGGCAGCCATCTGCCTCGGCACCGATTCCAACGCCCGCATCAGCATGAACGAAGAAATGCGCTGGCTCGAATACGTCCAACGTGCCCACCTCGAAACACGCGGGGTAGTCATAAGCGACTCCGGCCAAAACGCATCCGCGTTGTTTGAATGCGCCACCATCGCCGGTGCCAAATCACTAGGCATCAAAGCCGGAAAGATAGCATCGGGCACCAGCGCCGACCTGATCGTCATAGACACGCAAGGCATCTCGCTACTGGGCTCCACCGCCGAAACGCTCCTGCCCGCCTTCATACTAGGAGCCGACCGAGGCAGCATCACCAACACCTGCGTCGCCGGCCAATGGCATGAATGGCGCTGATAGTAAAGTAGGGTGCGTCCCGGACGCACCTGGTGATCCCAGCTATAATACAATCGGAACGCGCAGGACGGCGGCGACAAAGAACGGGACGCTAATATGTCTGCATATCGATTTCGATTTTGGGGAAGTGGTCCGCCGGAAATGACAGAGGTGGTGGCGATTCTAAAGTCATACGGCGCGAAGTTGAAAAAAAAGGATCGATACGGATCTCTTTTTTTGGAACTGAAACGAGATAACTACATTGTACAGATGAGAACGCGTCCCAAAGGAGACATATTTGAATGCCGTAGACTGTTCCGCAGATCATTCAAATGGCTTCCCATTGAAGGGCCGATACAGATTCATTTTCAGACGCTTGAGTGCTGCAGTGTTGAAGCTGTAACAGTAATTGGGCGCGTGAGCGCAGAGATTTCTCGACTCTGCGGACGCGGAATGTGGCTTGATGCAATCGGCGGTACACACTTTAATATGCTAATGGATGAGGCAATTTCCGACCTTAATTCATTGTTTGAGTTTCGCATTCGCAGATTGGCCCAAGCGATAGGTCGAGATACGATTCCACCAATTGCCTGCCGAACTTCAGAGCAGTGTGAAAAGTATCTGACGAAACTAATAGCAGAGTGACCGTGGTTAATCCCATCGCAAGGCGGTCGCAACCGACAATGAACAAATGCCCACGATGCAGCTATTCGCTCGAAGGCCTTCCGGAGATACACGCCTGCCCGGAATGTGGACTGCATTACAATGGTGAAACAACCTATGTGGAACTCAAGCCGAGCAAGACATCGTGGAAAATGATCGCGATCGTTGCCGTGTTGACCTCGTGGATTGCATTCGACCCTGGTGTCCGGCCCAAATGGATTGGCGTGCTGTTCATATGTTTCTGGTCGGTCATGCTGGTCACTACGGTCGGGCTTCATGCCTACCGGTTAAGGCAGGCACAGAAAGGGCAGCTTATTATTGACTGGCTGGGCATTCGACTCGTGCGTCCAAACGGCGGAACGGAAACGATCCTGATTTCCGACATCAGACGAGCCAAGTACAGTTCGATGATGGGGCGACTTTCCGTGATTGGATGGGACGATCAGAAACTTCTGACAATCCCGCAATGGCAACTGGGCAGCGAGCAGAGCGTGATCGACCTGGCTCATAAGATCAACCGCTTAGTTGCGTAACGCAGTTGCTAGCGAATGCGTAGGGTGCGTCCCGGACGCACCTGTTAATCCGTCAGCTTTCAAAATCGACGTGTACATCCAACGATGACGAAATGCCCACGATGCAGCTATTCGCTGGAAGGCCTTCCCGAGGATCACGTCTGTCCGGAATGCGGTTTGGAATGTCACGGCGAAACGACATACATAACGCTTGACCACGGAAGTTTTGACCGGATCGTAGTCATGTTCTCGCCAATCACCATCGCACTGGCATTTTTTCTGATGCCTCGGCTTTCGGTTAATCTGGCTTTTCAAGTAATGACCCTCTTCGTCCTGATCGTTCTTGGAATTCGATACTTGATTCAACTCCACGGCGATCGGAGAGGCGAACTCGTCGTCGATCGCAAAGGCGTTCATGCGATATACTCGAACGGCGAATCGAAATCGGTTACTTGGGACCACGTCAATCGCGCAGAGTACAATTGGCTGACAGGCCGGCTCATCGTGCTAAATTTGGAAGGGCGAAAGTTGTTGTCAGTTCCAATTTGGAAATTTGGTGAGCGGTGCGTTGGTACTAACTGTGCTGTACTAATCGCCGCGCACCTGGTCGATTACGAACTCGGTCGCGAGATGGAAAACGCGAACGCGGAAGAGTAGCAGTAGTAGATTATGTCGGATTCGCCATCATCAGGTAACCCTAACCGATGAACAAATGTCCAAGATGCAGCTATTCGATGGAAGGACTGCCCGAGGATTATGCCTGTCCGGAATGCGGGTAGGAGTATTACGGCGATACGATCTTATTTCAACTGACGAAGAACCGAGATTCGTGGTAGCAAATCGCATTCCTGATGGTGATGACTTCATGGATTGCATTCGCTCCGTCTTTTCGTGCCCAGCCTTACGGGGAATTCATATTTCGCGTTTGGCTGTTTGCGCTGCTGCGAGTTGGAATGCACCTGTATCGATCGAGGCCTGAAAAACAGGGGGAAATCGTTGTCGATCGCAAGGGTATCCGATTGTCACGCCCAAAGACAGGTTCCAAGTTCATTGGGATGTCAGACATCAAGCGAGCAAAATAAAGTCTATGGACTGGTCGGCTCGCGATGTTCGGATGGGACGAACAGAAACTGCTCTCCATCAGCTACTGGGAACTCGATGGGGCAGCGAATGCGAAAAGCTGTGTGTATCAAATCAACCGCCACGCGTTTGCGAAACGTTTTGTGCCCGAGCGTGTTGAATCTCAGGAAGTTTAAACAGGTGCGGCCGGGCCGCACCCTACATGACTGAACGCTCCGCCTTCATGCCCGCTCGCGGGAATGACGGCAATGCGCGAAAGCCACCAAAAAACCGTGGTCGCCGTAGTACTTGCGGTTACCCAAACTTAATGCCTTGGGCGAGCGGGAGATCCTTGCTCCAGTTGATGGTATTGGTTTGGCGGCGCATGTAAGCTTTCCAGGCGTCGCTGCCGGATTCGGGGCCGCCACCGGTTTCTTTTTCGCCTCCGAACACCCCAGGCTCCCCAACTGCGTTGACTCACGTCGCTCGAATTGCTACTTTACCCTTTGGGAGTTGTTTTCCAATTTGGAAGAGAGCCAAGTTGGAAGGGAGTCATTTCCGAAGGGAGAAGAGTCAAATGCAGGAGAAGAGAAGCCGGAAACTGAAAACGGCCTGTCTGGGCGCGGGGTTGGCTGTTGCGGGTTGGGGAAATGGTGCCGCTGACGCCGCAACCTACAGAGTGACAGGTAGCGTCACTCCTACAGGGCCTTTGTCTAACGCGTATGTGATTGCTCAATTCATTCCGCTGAACAGTTCAACTAATTTGTACTTTGTACAGAATATCGCGGCTAACATTCCATCAGGTGAGGCAACACAGTTTGAGTTCGACATTTCAGATGAATCCGGCGAGTCAGGGGTACTGTATGAGCTGAAGTACTACGATTTCTTGGCGATTCACGAAGACGACCAAGCTGATCGCGTGGCTGTCAGCCTTAGCGCATCCAATGCTCAGGGCGTCCTTGACGACGACACTGCGTGGGAGGATTTCTTCCCCTATGTCGGCACCTTTGGCCCAACAGAGTCAGAAGCAATGACGTGGCTATTAACTGACGAAACTACACGCATCCGTGGTTGGAGATCCAATGGCTGGCCAAATAGCAACCTTTTTGGCACCGAATCAATCCTAACGGAGTTCGCCCCGTCAGCACATGTCGGCAGCGTGTTTGCAGAATTTGCCGAGATTCCAGAACCGGCAACTTTCGCTCTGGTTTTGACAGGATCCGCGCTATGTTTGTCGAGGCGCAGACGACAAGACCTCGTGGCTGGTTAGGCGGCTTTTCATGCAGTTATCAGCATGCTTGATCGCTCGCAATGAAGAACAGAATCTTCCGAGAGCGCTGAGATCCTTATCCAACGTTGTTGACGAAATCATCGTAACCGATACGGGGTCAACGGACGCTACACCACAGATCGCGACTGAATTTGGAGCTCGCGTTTCAACGTTCGAGTGGTGCGACGACTTCTCGGCGGCCCGCAATTTCGCTATCGAACAAGCGCGCGGGGATTGGATACTTTGGATCGACGCTGACGAAGAACTGTTACCGGAATCCACTGCTGAGTTGAAGAACTGCATCGAGGAAGAGGATGCTCTTGCGTATTACATCGCGCGGCGCGATCTAATCGATTACGATCGGCCCGATCACTTCACACAAATGTGGCAGCTGCGATTGTTCCGACGGGACGAACGGCTGCGTTTTCGGGGTCGATGTCATCCAGAGTTTGCTCCACCGGCCCAGGAAATTGCAGCACAGGAGGGCATGCACGTTCTCACGTCGAGCGTGACGTTGCGGCATTATGGGTATGGGCACGAGCAGCGAAAAGAAAAGCTTCGTCGCGCTGCACGTCTACTCGCTCTTGAACTGGAGGATCGCCCCGACCAACTGTACTACTTGATTGAGTACGGTCGCACGATCCGGAACTTGGACCCACCAAAGGGTCAGCAAATCTTAAAGGACGTCGCCGCCAAGCTCGTGCCACGTTTGGATGACGCGGAAGCCCCTATTCCGCTGGTCGCGGCGCTGCTCGAATACTTGATACAGGTACCGGCGGAAGGACTCCCACCCGGCCTGCCACACAACGCAGTTGTCGAATTGGCCAAGCGGTGGTTTCCGCAGTCTGCGCCCCTAATGTGGTTACGGGCGCAAGCGGCCTTTGGCGAAGAACGATTCAGAGAGGCGGAACGGCTCCTTCGTAAAATGGTCTTGATGGGCAAAGAGAAGAGCTACGACCAGCACATCAGTTTCGATCCGGCTATTGTTGGCGATGATGCAATACTCAATCTGGGGGCGTGCCTGGTTCGCCAAGCGAAACTTGACGAAGCAACCGCTTGTTTCAAGCAACTTGTGAACAGCCAGACGCGTGGGCAAGAAGCACGCGATAACCTGGAAGCGATAAATCGGTTGCTCAAAGAAAACAAACACAAGTCTCGACCGAAGCGAAAACGGAGCCGAAAACGCTGAGATAAGCAAGTTGAACCTGTCCGCTCTAACGGAACGCCCTCGTACACATTTTCCCCTCGAACGCTGCGAGTAAGCGAATAACCAGCACACCCGGCGCGATCGCGAGGGATCAACACATTGCGCTCCACCTCGCTATCCTCGCGCCGATGATGCCTACCCAAACTTGATGCCTTGGGCCAGCGGGAGATCCTTGCTCCAGTTGATGGTGTTGGTTTGGCGGCGCATGTAGGCTTTCCATGCGTCGCTTCCGGATTCGCGGCCACCACCGGTTTCTTTTTCGCCTCCGAAGGCTCCACCGATTTCTGCGCCGCTGGTTCCGATGTTGGCGTTGGCGATGCCGCAGTCGCTGCCGGCGCTGCTTAGGAATTGCTCGGCTTCTAGGAGGTTCTCGGTAAAGATCGCGGAACTCAAGCCCTGCGGCACGTCGTTGTGGATGGCGATCGCTTCGTCGAGCGTTTCGTATTCCATGATATAGAGCAGCGGTGCGAAGGTTTCGTCTTGGACGATCTGCCACTCGTTTTTGGCAATCGCAATCGTCGGCGATACGTAGCAGCCACCCGGATACTTGTCACCCGATAGCTTCTCACCACCGCAAAGAATCTCGCCGCCCTCGGCTTTGACTTTGTCGATGGCGTTCATCAAGTCGTCCACCGCGCCGGTGTCGATCATCGGGCCCATCAGTGTGCCTTCTTCCAGCGGGTTGCCGATGCTCACCTGGGCATAGCCTTTCTTAAGTCGTTCGACGAGATCTTTCTTGATCGACTTATGAGCGATGATGCGGCGGGTTGATGTGCAGCGCTGACCGGCTGTCCCTACCGCACCGAATAAAATCGCAGGTACCAGCAAGTCCATATTGGCATGCTGCGACGCGACGATGGCGTTGTTGCCACCAAGTTCAAGAATCGTGCGACCCAAGCGCTTGTGGACAACTTCGCCAACGTGGTAACCCATCTTGCAGCTACCGGTGGCTGAGACGAGCGGAATGCGCTTGTCGTGCAGCAGCGTTTCACCAATCGACGAACCGCGTCCAATGACCAAACTGAAGATCGCCGGATCCACGCCCGCATCTTTGCAGACTTGCTCTGCAATCTTCGTACAAGCGATCGCAGTCAGCGGCGTTTTCGATGATGGTTTCCATAACGTCGAATCGCCACAGGCAGCCGCCAGCGCCGAATTCCACGCCCACACCGCCACCGGGAAGTTAAACGCACTGATCACACCAACCACACCCAGCGGATGCCACTGCTCATACATCCGGTGACCGGGTCGCTCCGAGTGCATCGTCAAACCATACAGCTGACGCGACAAGCCGACCGCAAAGTCGCAGATGTCGATCATCTCCTGAACTTCGCCCTCACCCTCGGCACGAATCTTGCCCATCTCCATGGTGACGAGGGCTCCGAGCGCCGCCTTCTTTTCGCGAAGGGCATTGCCCAACAAGCGCACAACTTCGCCACGCTTGGGGGCTGGCACCGTTCGCCACGACAGGAACGCCTCGTGGGCCCGCGTGACGATCCGCTCGTATTCATCAGGGGTCACCTGCGTCACTGATGCGATGGTTTCGCCATTGATCGGCGACGTCGATTCGAGCTTATCGCCCGATCCCATCCATTCACCACAAAAGCCACCCGGTGAAACGTCGGAAATACCCAATTGCTTCAGCACATCGTTCATTGGAAAACCCTTAGAATAGAGTGTGTAAGAGGCGTGTCGTCACGTCTGACCGGAGCATATCTTGACCGGTTGGATAGTCAACCCAACCGGGGGTTACAGTGGTCCCGACGCCGATTGTTGCAAGCGATCGACCGGGTCCGAATAATCCAGCAGCCTGCGAGGCTGGCAAGTTCGGGCTTGCGGTTCGACCGGCATCGCGTAGGATACCCGCACTATGATCACAGTACCCTTGTTCAATTAGTTCTCGGTCGGCCCACCCCAAG
>BQJS01000080.1 GCA_021604825.1 Phycisphaerae bacterium
TATCGATCCCAGCCGAAGTCTGCGCAATCGCCGGCGACGCTGCACCGACCAATACCAAGACGGTCAATGCGAACATCAACCAGCGTCTGTGTTGTGAGCATCCATGCTCAAGAAACATGCGCTACTCCTTAGCGCCAATTAGATTTCCACCATGGTTTCAGCGAACCAGGCAACAGCTATGACTTTTGAAATGATCTCAATCGGGCCAGCAAATCATTCAAATGTTTAGGCGGTTGACCATTGGATTTCGTGCCAGATGCTGGCGCTGGTTCGGCAGCAACGACGGTGGCTTCTGGTTGAGGCGCGTCCGTTTGATCTGCCTTAGTGGGCGCTACCGACGCTTCAACCTCAGCTTGTGCAGTCGAGACTTCGACATCGTCGTACTGTTCGATTTCGCGAGCCAACGCGCTATCGAAGTCGCCTGAACCTGACAATTCCGAACCAAGCGTCGCCCCATCGAATCCCTTCGACTTCGATTCCTCCGACTTCGCGCGCCCGATCAACTGTGCCACTTCGGACTCGTCGGTGATTTCCGAAAGCGTATTGACGCGGTCGGGAGTCACACCCACAAGAACGATGCGCTTTCCAACGTGAAGCAATACGGCTGACTGCTTCGATGAAATCGCGGTACGTCCCACAACGCACAACTGATCCGAAGTCACCGTGCGAGCGGCTGGCACCCAACGACGCACACTCGCCGCCACCGCACCGATTACGCCCAGCACAACCATGAGCGCCGCGAACGGGCTGCGATACCAAGGCACGCTAACCTGCCCGGCACGAACAATCTCACCCGCATCTTCATCAGCGTTTCGTCGCGGAATCAACGCCTCTTCGCCGACGCCCGCATCCACAGGTTCGGCGACGAATTCGCCGCCCTCTTCGGCACCCAAACCGTCGGCTTCATGATTATCGTTGGCATCAAACTGAGTGTCGTCGATTTGGTTAATGGCGTAGCGGACTTCGCCGGTTTCGGCGTCGACAAACTGTTGATCGTCATAGGTCGTCGGGGTGTCGCGGTATTCGTTCAGTTCGACGCCGGTGTTGGCTTTGGGTTCATCGTCGGCCGTGGCGGGCAGCGTCATCCATGCCACCATCGTCACGAAAGTGATTGCGAAACGTTTGGTCGACTCCATTCGACACCTCGCTTTTAACTTGAGTGTTTGTCGCAAATAACCGGGGTCTAGCTAGCCACACGGTCTTCCGAATTCGAGATAATCTCACTGACGCGAATGCAGAAATTGTCATTGAGCACCAGGACTTCCCCCCTGGCGATCAAGCGATCGTTGGCGAATACATCCACAGGGTCACCGGCAAGACGATCGAGCTCGACGACGCTGCCTTCACTTAGTCGCAGTACATCTTCGACGAACATGCGCGTGCGCCCGAGTTCAATTTTGACGTGCAGTTGAACATCGTGCAGCAAACTAAGTGGCTGCGTGTATTCGGTGTAGACTTCTTCCTGGTCGAAATCAGGCAATTCGATTTCTTCGATGGGTAGGTCAGCAGCGTTTGGCTTTTGAGGTGCGCTGGCAGCCGCTGCGGCCTTTTCTTCCGCGATCGCAGCCGCCATTGCAGCGCCCATTTCATCTAGCGGTCGGCCTTCAGAGTCGAGCGTGGGTTCTTCCGCCTCGGCTGAGACGGGTGCTTGCGAGGCTTCACCTTCGCCTGCACTACCACCCGAAGAGTCGCCGCCCATCAGCGCATCGATGTCGGCTTGGCTGAATCCGCCATCGTCGTCTGAATCGGGAGTGTCCTTTGACGCAGCGGGCGGCTCGGGGGCGTTGCCCATTGCCGCATCAATATCCGCCTGCGAAAGTTCACCGCTATCGTTCTCACCCGGGTTGTCATCACCCGAGTCATCACCCATTAGCGCATCGATTTCGTTCTGATCCATTGCCGAATGGCTCGTATCAAGACAATAACGTGCTGGACAATTGCGGCATTCGCAATCGTTCCGTCTGGCGCACGTGTATTATCGGTACTGCAGGTGGGGCAACCGTAATTAAACGTTTGCCGGTGATTGAAAGAACTTCGGAATCAGCAGTTCCTCGATGGCCTGATCGTCCCCCACGATGTCCTCAAGCTCGTGCTGAAGCTGCCGGCGAATGGTCTGAAGCTCGGGTTCGTTGAGGAATTTGGAGTCTGCACGGCGGATAACAGTATTGAAACGGTCCTTTATGGTCGACTCACGCAATCCGATGATTTCCTCGATCTGATCTTTCTTATCTGAGTGAACGCGAATCGTGACCTGCAAATTATAGAGAAAAAGACGGCCATCACGCTTGTTGTAGGCGTTTAATTCTGGCAGGGCGATCTCGATTTGGTCCTTCAGCGTCTGCATGTGCTTGTCGTCTTCAGACACTTCCGCCCCTTGCGTCTCTTCGGGCTTGTTGTACATCATCTTGGTAGCGAAGAATATCCCCCCGCCTTCAAGACCCAGGAGCCCAAAAACGAGCAACATGACTTTGAGTTTCTTCTTGCCGCCACCTTCGGGCGCTGCTGACGCTTCATTGTTCTCTGGCTGATCAGCCATCGGTCGTCTCCTGCATCTCTTTCTTCTTTTCCGAATCGTTGTAATCGTCAATCGTGGCTTCGGTCACGACAATTTCAACGCGCCGGTTCAAAGCAATCTCTCGTTCCTCATAAGCCTGCCGCAACACCGGGGCTTCTGCACCCGCCGCCACCAGACGCAGCCTGGCCGGTCGTATCCCGTTTCGTACCAAGACTCTCTTAACCGACTCGGCGCGAGCGTACGAAAGCGCCCACTGATCGCTCCACGCCGAATCCTTGGGCAGCGGTTCGCGGGTCGTATGACCGGTGATTTTGATAATCGTGTTGTGCCCCACCGTTTTCGCCCCAACCTGTTCGATCAGCCGCTCGGCTTCTGGTTTTAGAACATCGCTGAATCGATCGAACGTGATCCGTCCGCCGATCTCAACGTGAATCCCTTCACGAACGTCGGTCACGCGAAACACACGACCTTGTATACCCGGGTCATCTGCATCGCCCCGATCGGGCTTGGGCGGAATCACAATCTCCTGCAATTTCTGCAACAGCGAATTCGGATCAAGCGGTTCCGAAATCACCGTGTGAATCTCTCCGGAATTTCCGAACGCCTTTCGCAGCGATTGCATAACCTGCTGAAACTTCTCGTCTTTCTTGATCTCGCTCATCGACACAATGATTACAAAGAAGCACAAAAGCAGCGACATCATGTCACCAAACGTCACCATCCACTCTGGTGCGCCAGCGGAAGCTTCGGCTTGTTTTTTCTTGCGTGCCATGAATCGTCACCAAGTCTATGCAGCTTCAGCCGCATCTTCCGACGTTACCCGCTGCGACACCGGAAGGAACGTCAGGAGTTTCTGTTCGACCACCCTTGGGTTGTCGCCCGATTGAATCGCCATGACCCCGCGAACAATGATATTCTTGATCATGATCTCCTCGGCACTACGCTTGCCGAGTTTCTCAGCGATGGGCAGCGCGACTAGGTTGGCGACGAGGGCACCGTACATGGTCGTCAACAGAGCGACGGCCATACCCGCACCAATCTTGCTCGGATCGTCCATGTTCGCCAACATCTTCACCAGACCGATGAGCGTCCCGATCATGCCAAACGCCGGAGCGAATCGACCAATGTTGTCAAATATCGCCTTACCCTGGGCATGGCGGTCTTCAATGGCTTCGACTTCGCTTTCCAACACCGCTTCGATGAGTTCCGGGTCCGTGCCATCGACAGCCATCTGAATACCGGAGACCAAAAACTCGTCGTCCATTTCGCGCACCGAGTTTTCGAGCGAAAGGATTCCGTCGCGGCGGGCGACCTCGGCGTAATGTACGAGTTCCTTGATCAATTCCGGCTTGTTTCGAGATTTGAACAAGACCGCGTGCTTGACAACCTTTGCAACCTTGAAGACGTCTTTGAGCGGGAAGCTAATCAACGCAGTCGAACACGCGCCACCCAGCACAATCGCGACCGATGGGTAATCGACGAACATCGATATCGTGGCACCAGACAACATGCCCCAAAGGATCAAGCCGCTGCCCGCGATCAGACCAATTATCGTTGCGATATCCATAAGACCATTCCAAAGTGCCGACCGAATCCGCGGTGGCGCACATCTATGTTGCTATCGACTGTCGCCTACTCGAGGGTTAGCTCGCGCCAACGTCCGATTAAACGACCTGAAAGCTCCGAATACGACGGGCGTACTCGACCGCCCGCTCGACAACTTCCTCAACCTCTTCCTTGACCATAAAATGATCGCCGGACGTCAACGTAATCAGCGTATCGGGCGTCGACTCGATCAATTTGATCAACTCGGCGTTGACGACAACGGCTTTCCCATTCAACTTGGTCACGACAATCACGACTGCACGACCTTTCGACTCAATCCGTCACGCCCGATTATCGGGCCAACAACAACAGCTCTTGCAACATGTCGTCGGCGCTACGAACCACTCGACTTGCGGCTGAGAATCCCGTTGATGCTGTAATCAGATTCACGAATTCACGCGACAGATCCACGTTGCTCAACTCAAGCGAGTTTGAAGCAATCGCACCGGCGCCCTGAACCTGCGGCGCAGAAATCTGAGCGTCACCAGAGTTGATACCGACTGCAAAGTTGTTGTCATTGAGCGCAGTCAGGCCAGCGTTGTTGCGAAATGTCGCCAGTGCCAATTGACCGTACTGCTGCGTCCGGCCATTGCTAAACGTGCCAACAAGAATTCCCTGTTGATCAATTTCATAGTCAATCAACGTTCCACCAGGCGAACCATCCTGCGTGGCCAACACGAGCGACGAAGCGTTGTTTCCAAAATTCAAACCTGTCACGTTGGAAACATCGAGCGCAAAGCTCAGTGGCGTCGCCGAACCCGCTTGCGTTTGATCGACGGTCAAGTCCGTACCTGAGCTGGCCACCAACTGCCCGTCCTGATCGAACGTCAGCGTACCGGTACCCAACAATGGCGTGGGATCGGAATCATCTGTACTTTCGGCGAAGAAACGCCAAACGGTTCCCGACTCGTCGCGAGATTCCATCGCAGCTCGTAGCCGTACTTCGACCGTGTTGCCCAATGAATCGTAAACCACCATCGCCGTCGAAACACCTTCACCCGTCGCGGGAGTCGTCGAGAATGAAAATGGCAATCGGCCCGACGTTTCATTACGAATATCAGAAGCATCAATACTGATTGCGTTCGGTTCGCCAGCATTTGAAACAACAACCAACGCGCCCGTATCATCCACAGTCACGCCCGGCGTCTGACCGTCAGCCGTCGTGAGCGACGTGTCGATGGCCATCTGGTTTTGCAGAAATGTCGCAAAATCTCCCAACGTTGAACCATCGGTACCTACCACAAACGTACCGTCGGATAGGTCGATTCCGCCTTTTTGAATATTACGAATTTGAATGACGTCGCCATCGGTAAACTGCGCGACACCCTCGTCATCCACCAGCGACGTCAACGCTGTTGTAGCGCTGGCCGCCCCGCCTGACGTGAGCAGGGGTTCTGTGCGAGATTCGGCACCGCGCGTCGCCAGTGAAGCGCCGGCATCAAGATTGCCGTCGAATTCCGCACGCGTCGTCGCAATTGCCTCGCTTTCGGTTCCCAGTGGAATCGTCAACTCCGACAACGCCCCGGTGATGATCTCACCATTTGAGTCAGCTGCGAAGCCTTGCACGACGTAACCGTTCGACGCGACCAGCTTGTTCTCCGCATCCAATCGCATCGAACCGTCTCGCGTATACAACTGCGTGTTGTCCGGCGTTTCGACTACCAGGAAGCCATCACCGTCGATCGCCACGTCCGACTTGGAACCCGTGCCCTCAATCGAACCCGCTTCAAAGTTGCGGTCCAAAGCAGCCAACCGCGAGCCCAAACCCGTCTGCCGCGGATTGGTTCCGCCTTGGGTAGCTCCATTCGGTGCGGTCCCGTCGGCGATCGTGTTGTAGTGAACCGTCTCGAAAAGCGCTCGCTGATTCTTGAACGCCGTGGTGTTCACGTTGGCGACGTTGTCACCGACGGTGTCGATCGTGTATTGATTGGACTTGATGCCGGTGAAACCAACCAACATCGCGGAAGTCAATCCCATCTCTCTCTCCTGTTGTCACTGCTACCCTGACAAACCGTGTGCGCCATGTTTTTACGAAACGTTATGCCTCTGAGCTAATCGCTTCCGAACCAACGACATCGCTAAGAAGCAAATTCTCACCCGTGTCGAGTTCCAAAATGACGCGACCTTCCGAATCCGTGGTCTTACCGGTGGCCACCCCTTCGATGATCTGCGGGTCTTCTGGATCTTCTCGATTCAACCCGGTGACATATTGTCCGATGAGCGCGTCGGCCGCCCGATCGGAATCCATCACCGACGAAACTTGATCGAGCGAAAGCGTCTCGCCGCCTTCAAGTTCGAGGACGGCTTTGCCGTTGGCGTCAAACCGAATCGCGGTGACCGTACCGCTGACGGGTGGTGCCCCCTCTTCACTGGACTTTCCGTTGACAAAACGCCCGATCAAGCCCGCCGACGACGAGAATCGCTGCTGTTCAGTCAGGGAATCCAACGACGATGAAAGATTTGACGACAGCTCAATGTCACGTATCGAAGATATCTGATTGAGCAGATCCTGATTGCTTGTCGGCTCGAGTGGGTCCTGGTTGGTCAACTCGGCAATGAGAAGCTTGAAGAAATCATCGCCACCCAGCGAAGCCGTAGCGCTCGATGCTTGATTGATCGGACCTGCGCCCGCGAGATCGGTAATCGATTGCGTTTCCATAGATCGTGTTTCCCGTTTAGACCAATACGTCGAGTTGTGCGTCTTGCGCAACCGACTCCACTTCATCCTGCGTGAGCTGCTCGTCCTGCCCCACATTTGAAAGGGCACTGTCACTATCGTGCCGCGAATTTGTATCTTCCGTGTGTTGACCATCGCCTTGGGCTGCGAGCGATTGGCCAGGCACATTCGCACCTTGTTCGTCGCCCTGTTCCAGGTCCATCCGAGCCGCCTCGGGCTGAACGACCTCGAATCGATCCACGTCAATCCCGCGTTCGCTGAGTGCTGCAAGCAATTCGCTCGACCGTTCGGTCAATAGGCTCCGCGCCGCAGACGATGCCGCTTCAACCCGAACGCGTAACACGTCGTCGCTCATCTGGGCGTGAATCTTCATCTTTCCGAGTTCGGGCGGATTCAATCGAATCGTTGCGGACGAGGATTTGGTTCCGCGATTCATGCGGATGCTCTTGACCAAAGTTTCGAATTCGGAACGTTTGGTCTGCTCCGGGCCTTCCGCAGGAGTGCGCCCTTGCGCCTGACCTGTTGAACGCGCCTTACCCGACTGACTCTGCGCTGCGTTCTTTGACGATGGCTCTCGACCAATTTGCGTTTGAGCTTCAGATCCGGCGGTTTGCGTAGCCAGCGCCGACGTCTTGCCAGCCAATAACTGACCAATGCGTTGTGCCGACGTCGCCTGTTTCGATGACGATGAATCGTTGGCAGCCGCTGCGGCACCGGTTGTCTGAACGGCGATGGCTTTGGAAGGGGCTGCGTTTGAGTTCGATCGATCGAATCCCGATTCGCCGCCTGTTTTCTGTTCTTGATTTGAAGCAGCGGAGTTGCCGGAAGTAGTAGTTGACTGCTGAGCGGCATCAGGCTTTCCGGGCTGCTGCGTTGTTTCCTTCTCGGTCGCGGGTTTGGACTCGGCTGATCCCGCCGCCGCTGGCAACTCTGCGATACGTGGTGTCTCAGCCGAAGTCGCCGGAGCCTTCGGTTCCGCCGCTGGTTTACCTTCCGCCGCGAGTGATTGCTGCGTTAACACGCGTTCGTGCCGCTCACTCACGACACCATTTTGAACCGAACTGGGATCGGCTCCTCGCGTATTCTGCGATGCAACTTCGGATTGCCGTGCGGCTTGTGTTTCCTGATTGATACGTGCTTCGCGCGCTCCACCGCCAGTCGGCTGTTCGTTGGGACCGAAAGAACCATCTGCCACCATCGTTTCAACCACGCTGGTGTTCGCGAGCGCAGAAAACTGAAGCGACTGAACCTGCGCCAGCAAATCATCAAACCCAGCCGATCCTGCGACAGGCGACGAAGAATTCTGACTCGATCGATTGGGCGTGTATTGTCCTAAATCCACTGGCGTCATGAAACGCAATCCTTCAAGCGTCGTTTAGTTGGCGCGTGCAACTGGCTCGCTCACCTGCTCGGTAGATGCCGACTCAGTTTCATCTTCACCCGTCAGCGTCGTCGCTTCGCGTAACTTGTTTTCGATGGCAATCATCTGGGCCCACTTGGCATCATCTTTGCTGGCGGCTTCCATGATCTTCTTCGCCTGCCGCGTCTCCATCAGCAGCATCATCTGAGCTGCATCGTCAACCGAACGGGCCAACAAACTGTCGAGCGCGATCTTGGGCTTCAACGAAGACAGAATCTCAAGATCCTTCTTGAAACCCTCTTTGGCTTTCTGTTTGGTCTGCGTCTCGACCTTGGTGGACTGCTGCTCAGCCAACCGTTCCAACTCCTCGCGTCGCCGACGAACATCGAGCATTGCCCGATTGGCAAGAACCCTGCGATGCTCGGCTTGGGTGACTGCACGTTGCAGACTTCGGCGGGCCAACTCTTCCTGTACTGAGTTGGTGACCGGCGCCGATGTCGGTTTCGTCGTCGAGGAAGCATCCACAACTGCCGAAATCGATCCACCCTCTTCGGTCGTTTCATCCTGCTCCGCGTCGTCGGCCAACCCCAGAACTTTCGCAATCGCGAGCATGTTCTCTTTGTTGAGCTTGCCGGACTTGGCCAACCAACCAACACCCACAAGAATCGCGCCGAGATGAATCAACGCGATCAGGGCGATGAATTGATAAAGTTTTCCAAGTTTCTTCATGCGTTATTCAAACTGTTGTTCGTGCGAAGATGCATTTGTTGCGCCGTTTCGTCTTGCTCTACCATCTCCAGTCGCTTCAACTGCAATTCATATGCCGCCAGTTTCCGTTCTTTGAGCTTTTCAATCGCCTTGACCGCCACCGACGCCTTGACCATTGCCGCCCGTTCCACCGCCAGCGTCTTCTCATGCTCCAAAATCCGATTCTCAGCATCGAGAATCTGGTCGCGGAGGTAGCCAACCCGAATGCGGTACCGACTGACACCGTCAACATTCACATGACCGCCCGACAGCAACCGTTTCGTCTCATCATTCATCGACGTCCGCTCAACCTCCAAGGCGGCAATGATCGCCTGCTCGCTGCCGATTCTGCGCAATCGCTCTGCAACGATCCGCTGCTTGTCCTCAAAATCGAGTTGGCGCACGCGGCGCACTGTTTCCAGCCGAAATTTGAATTTCTGGGCCAATGACCTCTCCCTGCGATGGGGACTTCTCTCTGCGATGGACTATCTATGTGATGGATTTGTTGGCAGCCCCGCCTCGTCGCACACGAATTTCGTGGATCATCCGAGCCAGACCACAAATGCCCGCAACGGTCGCATCCAGATCCGGGGCGTCATCGACGGCTTGCTGAAGAAACGCGTCGATCTTGGGCTTCATCTCAACGGCAATGTCGTAGTCTACGTTGCTGCCGGATGCATAGGCACCGATGTTGACCAGGTCTTCGATGTCATCCCAAACCGCGAGCACGCGTCGAACTTCGCGGGCGGCATCTTGATGCTCGGGCGAAACCACTTCGTTCATGACGCGGCTAATACTTTCGACGGTCGATATGGCGGGATAGTGCCCGCGATTGGCGAGTTTACGCGACAACCACACGTGCCCATCGAGCGTACCTCGGACCGCATCGCTGATCGGCTCGTTGATGTCATCGCCTTCCACCAAGACGGTGTAGAGTCCGGTGATGCTGCCGGTTTCGGTGCGTCCCGCTCGCTCCAGGATTTTTGGAAGCATCGCGAAGACGCTCGGGGTGAAGCCCTTGGTCGCGGGCGGTTCCCCGGCGGCTAACCCGACTTGGCGCTGAGCCATGGCGACGCGCGTGACCGAATCCATCATCAACAAGACCTGCGAGCCCTGATCTCGAAAATACTCTGCGATCGCAGTCGCGACAAAGCACGCCCGAATCCGCATCACCGGTGACTCGTCTGACGTGCTGACGACCATTACCGTTTTCTTCATGCCCTCTTCGCCAAGATCGCGACGAATAAAATCGCCGACTTCGCGACCGCGCTCACCGATCAACGCGAGCACGTTCACATCCGACGATGTACCGCGAGCAATCATCCCAAGCAGCACACTTTTCCCGACGCCCGTCCCAGCGAACAGCCCGATCCGCTGTCCTTTTCCGACCGTGTGGAATGCGTCGATGCCGCGTACGCCCAGTGATAGTGGTTCATCAATCGGCAGACGAGACATCGGTGCAGGTGCTTCAGCTTGTACGGAATAATGCGACTCGACGGCAAACCCGCCCTTCCCATCGATTGGTTCGCCGAGGCCATTGACCACGCGCCCCAGCATTTGTCGCCCCACCGGAACATACATCCGTGCGGAACTTGTCTCGACGCGGTCGCCGTTGGATAGCCCCTGGTCTCCTCCGAGCGGCATCAGCAGCGACTGCCCCTCGCGAAACCCGACAACTTGGGCGTCAACGGTTCCGCCATGCCGTGGAAAGATCGAACACATCGTCCCGACCGGCGCACGCAGTCCATCGGCAAGCATCATCAATCCAGTGGATCCCGATAACTTTCCCGACACCCGCATGGGCTCGGTGCTTTGAATTAATTCTTTTTGATGGGCGAAGAAACTCACGCGTTTGGTTACCCTCCGGTCTGTACGCTACGTCGAATCATGGTTCCGACGAACCGCCCGTCACCAATGCTTCGATTTGATCCAGTTGCGTGTCCACCGACGCGTCAACCTCAGTCGTCGGCGTCGTGAGACGGCAACCGCCCGGTGACAACTGTTCGTCTTCTTCGATATGAAAGTGGTCGGCTTCCTCAAGCAGTCCCCCGACAGTCTCCGCAAAATCCTTGATGGATGCGGCGTCGGCGGGATTGACGTACACCGTCAGGTCGGTCTTGTTTTCAATCAAGCGAAGTGCCGCGTGCAAGTTTTCTTTGACGGCTTCTCGATCCAGCACACCAATTCGTTTCGTCACCCGTCGCGCCACCTGCATCGCCAGATCCAACAAATCACCGGACGCTTTGATGAACAAATCGCGCTTTTGCGCATCAAACTGCTCGACCGCATCATTCAGCGTGGAGATCAACTCAGCTTGGCGTTCGCCAAATTCCTTCTTGGCTTCTTTAAATGCTGCGTCGTAACCTGATTTCTGGCCAGACTCGTAGCCCTTGCGAAATCCGGCTTCAAACCCCTTGGTCCGGGCCACTTCAAAAGCTTCAGCCGCCTCGACTTGGCCTTGCCGGATGATCTCGCGGGCTTGTTCGCGCGATTTGCGCAGGACGACTTTCGCCTCACCCAGGTGATCGGCGACGTTGACCGTCTCAAGCCGCGTGATCATGTGTGGATTCTGATCGTTGAGCTTGATGACAGTTGAACTGTCGGAGTCTTTAGATTTGACGGCATCCATGGTCTTAGACAATCAAATCCCTTTCCCCACCGCGACCCGAGATGATGATCTCGCCTGCATCCTCTAAGCGACGAACAATGTCCACGATCTTCTGTTGCGCGTTTTCGACATCCTTCAAGCGAACCGGTCCCATGTAGTCCATGTCCTCGCGGATCAACGTCGCCGCACGTTCCGACATGTTGCCAAACACCTTGTCCTTCAGTTCATCGCTCGCGGTCTTCAATGCCAACGCCAATTCATCGTTATCAACTTCCTTGAGCACCGACTGGATACCCTTGTCATCCACGAGCAGAACGTCCTCGAAGATGAACATCAGGCGTCGAATCTGTTCGACCAAGTCCGGATCTTCCGATTCCAGGGTTTCCATGATCGCTTTTTCAGTGGCTCGATCTGCAAGGTTCAAGATCTCTGCAACCGACTCGACGCCACCCACCTTCATCAAACGCTGCGACGTGATACCTGCCAGACGTTTCTCAAGGCCAATCTCAACTTCCTTGATCACCTCCGGATTTGTCTGCTCCATGTTTGCAACGCGCGACACAACCTCCAATTGCTTGGCGGCTGGCAAACCCATGAGAATCTCCGCCGACTTGGAGGGGGGCATGTGGGCAAGAACCAACGCAATCGTCTGCGGGTGTTCTTCCTGGATAAACGTAAAGAGGCTTTCGCTCTCTGCTTTCTGAAGAAATGCGAATGGCTGCTGGTAGACCTGATGCTCGATAACGCTGATGATGCGCTTGGCTTCATCGGGGCGGAGGGCTTTTTCGAGAAGCGTCTTTGCATATCCGAACCCACCCGCATCGACGTATTGCCGCGCGAGGGCGAGATGGTAGAACTCGTCAATCACCCGGCCACGCAATAAGGGTTCAACAATATCAAGTTGGGCAATCTCTCGCGTGATATCCTCAATGACATCCGGATCGAGGAACTTGAGAATCTGCGACGATGCTTCCGCGTTCAGCGCCGTCAGAAGGATCGCCGCCTTCTTAATACCCGGAATCTCGGATATTTCGGGTTCTGGTTGGGTATTCGTATCAGCCACCACTGAATCACCTCTTGGTAATATTGACTAGTTCTCTGATTCCGCCCATCGACGAATCAACTCAGCCGTCGTTTCCGGGTCACTCTCTACCATTTCAGAAATCTGCTCGCTCAGTTGGCCAATGCGAAGCGTTTCCTCGTCGATTTCCTGCCCCATCAACATTCCGTCAGATATATCAGCTTTACCCACCGGACCATTGACGATGTGCAAGTCCTCTTCGGCACCGATCGACTCACCATGGTCTAATGTCAATCGTGCAGCCGCCGCTGATTGGCGTGTCATCCGCGACATCATCACGAAACTGATCAATGCCAAGACTATCAACCCAACCTGCGTGCCATACTGCTTGGCATAACCACCGAACCCGGTATCGACCGAAGCAACAGCCATCCCATCTCCAGGAAACGCCCGAAGCGTTGGCGAATCCTCAGAAAGGTCGTAGTAAACATCCACATCGACGTCGTCCTTCGAATCCGTCATGAGGATTTTCATCGCAGTCAAACGCACACGATCAATTTCTTCCTTCCGTAGCCTCTGAAAATCCTCTTCGTCGTCGAGCTTTGACGGATCTTCAATCTCGCCGAATCGAGCCTGATAAACGCCCGCGAGAAAACTCCTCGGAATGCTAATCGCTGCCATCGCCCGAGTGACATCAAATGGCACCTTGACGGTGTTTTCGATCTTGGTGGCTTTGACGTCGAAAAATTCGGTCTTGCTTTCTTCCGATTCGTTCGACGTCCCCGCGCCTCCACCACCATTGACAGCCAATCCCACGTTGGGATTCACGCCTGTCTCACCAGGGGCATTGGTTTCTCGATTGCTGGAAGTGTTCGATGATTCTGATTTGGGTTGAGGTTTGTCCCAAGTCTGCGATGTTGACTTGGTGTGTTGCACATCCAATTCGACGGACACCGAGACCAAAACGTTCGGAATCGACTGAAGCGCCGTTGCAAGCTTCTGCGAAAGGTGGCGTTCGTTCTGCTTCTTCTCTTCAAGCAGACCAGCCCCCATCGCGTCTTCAGGGTCGGGCGGCGATGCAGCCATATTCGTCGCAGCATCCATCACCGTAACCTTGTGCGGACTCAAGCCCGGAATCGCTGAGGCCACCAAGCGCGCAAAACCGTCGACCATGCTTCGATCCAGCGTCTGTCCGTGGGCCATCTTGACGTACACCGATGCCGTCGGCGAAATGTTGCTCATCGCTCCGACGCGACGCCGCATCTTGGCTTGCGTGATCACCCTGGCCGACGTCACCGCACTGCTCGATGCGATCATCCGCGCGAGTTCCACGTCAAGCGCCCGTTGTCGGCGCCATATGTTTTCATCGCTGGGTCGAAACGGATCGCTGTCAGCCATCAACTCGGCGAACCCGACACTGATGTCCTCAGGGAGTGCGTCGGCTTGTGCGAGGGCCATCATCGCCCGACTGCGATCGTCCGGTCTGATGTAGATCTGACTACCGATTTGCTTGATCGAAATGTTTTCGTTCTTGAGCGCGCCGACGGCGTCTTCAAGTTCGGTCCATTGGAAGTTCTCGGACATCAACGGAACCATTTCGGGTTCCACTGAATATTGCACGAGCCAAAATAGTGACCCAGCCACCAACGTCGCACACAGCGCGATGGCGATGCGTTGCGAGCGATTGAGCACTTCCAATTGCTGCGAGACTTGGGCTATCGTCCGACGAAGGTAATCCATGTCGTATCATCCATGACCACGACCAAATTGCGGTTTACACGTGCGATGAATCGGGACTTGGCGATCGGTGATTCAGCTCCATCTGAACCCACCCGACCGCACCGTTGCGCCCGAATACAAACGTCGCTAGACTCGTATCTGTTGGATGTCGCGATAGGCATCCATCAGTTTGTTTCGCATTTCCATTAGCAGATCGAACGCCACGCCGGCCTTGTTGACTGCGGTAAACACGCTGGCCACATCGTCGGTCTTACCGGAGTACAAATCTTGCACGCCTTGATCGGCTTCGGTTTGCAGGCGATTGACTTCGTCGAGGCTGTTGAGCATCACCTCATAAAAACCCTTCTCGCCAGCCGGCACCACCAGTTGACTCGTCGGGCTCGCCGGCACCGCCACTTTTGAAACGTCTGTGATTCCCGTTGGATCAATCATTGTGAATCTCGCTTCCACTCATTCTTGACACTGCGTCTAACTTGCAACCGCGTCTGACCTCAAAACTCGCTTCTTACGCCATCACCCGAAGGCTGGCGGCTGCGATGGTCTTGGTAATTTCCATCACCGTGATATTCGCTTCATAGATTCGGGCGGCCATCATACCGTTGACCATCTCTGTACTTTGATCGACATTGGGATAGCGAACGTATCCTTCATGTTCGCCGCTCTTGACCGCGTCCGGGTGCGTCGGATCATGGACCAACCGAAACGCGTCTTTACTTTCGACGATGCTGTCCACCCGAACGCCCGCACCACCTCGACCCGCGCCCGGTGCGCCATGGGCAAACAAGGCAATCTTTCGACGATACGGATTCGGATCACCGTTGGCGTCACGCGTCGCGTGCATGTTGCCAATGTTCGCAGCGATCGTGTCCAGATTTGTTCGCTGCGCCACCAACGCCGACGCGCTAATATCCATCGTTGACATCAACATCATTTAAACTCCCAAAGACCGAATCTCTTAGACGCGGCCACTAATGGCTTTCCGAAGCGCACCGAAATATCCGTTGACGAGCGTCGTCGTCATTTCGTGCAACATTGCGTTGGCAGCGAGGTCGGACATCTCCGATTCGATCGACAAATTCGTTCCATCGTGAAACACACCGTTGCGACCGGGCTTGACCTTCGGCGTCGTTTGAAGTTGACCTCTTTCATTCGTGTGGAATTGGTCGCTGGCTCTTAACACGAAGGGGGTTTTGGGCTTTCCCTTCCGCTCATCCAGCGCTTTCCCCAACGCACTTTGAAACTCGCCATAGTCGAGTCGTTTCGCCTTGTAGTTCGGTGTCGAGATATTCGCGATGTTGTCGGCGATGACGCGATGCTTCTGCTGGGCAAACGACCAGGTCGTCTGCAATGCCGGCATCGCCCCGCCGGTCGTTAATTCTGAAAAGAAGCTTCCCATCGTGTTCACTCTCAATAGATTCGCCTGCCCAAACAGCAGACGTACCGCTCTCGCAACTCACTCCCAAGCCTGGCTTGCACGTGCCATTCCAGCGATGCAAACGTGCCAGTCATACTGCTAACAACCAACCAACCCGCGCAATTCCTGCGCGATCGGCAAGAACTGCCGGTAGAACCTCTCCTTACGTCGCGCTCGAAACGAGGCTCGAACGATTCTGATGTCGCTCCTGCTCCTCGCGCATTTGCTTGAGCTTCATGCCCAACGTTCGCACGCCCATCCCCAGCGTCTTCGCCGATTTTTCACGATGACCGCCGTGCTTCTTCAGGGCGTAGTCAATCAGGCGACGCTCCATGTCTTCCAGCATCCGACCCGGTCGCAGTCCTTCAAACGCATCCGTCGTCTGTCTCGTATTGACCAGCCAACTTTCGACGACTTTTGCTTGAATCACCTGATCATTCGAGACCGCCGCCGCCCGTTCGCAGACGTTTTCGAGTTCACGCACGTTGCCTGGCCAATCGTATTCGTTGAGCAATGCCAGCGCGCTCCTGTCAAAGCTCGCTGCCTCGCGCCCGTCGCGCTTGGCAATTTGATTCAGGAAATGAGCGGCCAACTGGGCAACGTCATTGGTTCGTTCTCGCAGCGGAACCAACGTCACCGGCAAAACATTCAGTCGATAGAACAGGTCTTCACGAAATTCACCCTTGCGCACCCAGTCCATCAGATCGCGGTTGGTCGTCGCAATCACGCGCACATTGGATCGGCGAGTGGCGCTACTGCCAACCCGTTCGAATTCGCCTTCTTGCAGGACCCGGAGCAACTTCGCCTGAAGCGGCAGCGCCATTTCCGAGATTTCGTCGAGTAGCAGCGTGCCTTCGTCGGCCATCTCGAATCGACCCTTACGAGCCCGATCGGCACCGGTATAAGCACCGCGTTCATGACCAAACAACTCGCTCTCCAGCAAGTTCGCACTGAGCGCCGCGCAGTTTAAGCACAGCATCGGTTTCGCCGAACGTGGCGAAGCCGCATGAATCGCCCGGGCTACCAACTCCTTACCGGTTCCCGATTCACCGCTGATCAACACCGTTCCATTGCTGTTGGCCACCTGGGCGATGTGGATGCGCGTTTCGATCATCGGGTCGCTATCCCCAATCATGTCACGTGACAATTGCATGTCGCTGACGCTCGTACGCAGCGCTTCGTTTTCTTTCACGAGTTGCGCCTGACTGATCGCCCGTTCAACCTGCACGACGATCATGTCCGCATCAAACGGCTTTTGCACATAATCCGCCGCCCCCAGCTTCATCGCCTCAACCGCCGACGCAACCGATCCGAATGCCGTCATCACGATCACCGGCGTTTCACAACCAGCCGTCCGCATCTCGCGAAGCATGCTCACACCATCCATCCCGGGCATCTTCAAGTCGGTCAGAACGAGATCGTATTGACCGTCGGTGATGCTCGGCAGCGCGTCATCCGGGCACCCAAACGTCGTCACCCTATGATCCTCGCGATCAAGCGTCGCGCTCAATGAATCGCGAAGCAGTTCTTTATCATCTACAACACAAATACTCGCCATACCTTCAATTCTCCGACTATCGCTTTCTTGTGTGTTCGCTTTCCCTATTGGGGCGACTTGCCAACTGGCACCGACAAGCAAAACTCCGCCCCGCCACCGTCACCATTTCGCGCCCGCACCGATCCGCCATGCGCATCTGCGATCCGATGCACAATCGCCAGACCCAGTCCAGTCCCCGACGACTTGGTCGTAAAGAACGGATGAAAAATCCGGTTCATCAAATCCGACGAAATCCCAGGCCCGTCGTCGGCGATCAAATAATCGCAGTGCGTTCCCGAATCGTTCAACGCAGCCGACACCTGAATCGTTCCACCCTCGCCCGCTGCATCCACCGCGTTCAGCAGCAAGTTCAGCAATGCTCGCAGGATCTGGTTCATGTCAGCCTGCACGCAAAGTTCAGGCATCACCGGCTTGAAGTGCAGGTCGCATCCGCGTGACGTAATCGCCGGCGCGGCAAGTCCCAACGCCTCTTCGATGAGCGCTCCGGCTCGTACCGACGCGGCATCTGGTTCCGATTCACCGGCAAACTCAACCACATCACCAACAATGCTCTCCAACACGCTAACGCCATCAGAAATTTTGCGAGCCAATTGCTGGGTCTCGGGCGTCTCGTGCAGATCCTTGATGAGCAAATCCGCGTACAACCGAATTCCACCGAGCGGATTGCGAATTTCATGGGCGACACCGGCAGCCATCTCTCCCAAAGCTGCCAGCCGCTCACGCCGGGCCAACTCGCGATTTTTCTCGTCGAGTTGATCGTGCAGCCGCACGACTTCATCACGCAGACGGTCGTGCGATTGCTTGAGTCGCTCGGTCACTTCGTTGTACGAGTTGATGATCGCACCCAACTCGCGCTCGCGATGGGTGATCCTCGGAGCCACTGAATGCGATCCGCTCGTCAAATTGTCCTGGGTAGTCCTGGTCACCAATTTCAAACCTCGTTATGCAGTCGATCAAAATTCGTGGGGTTACCGGTGTTTGCATTCTGGTACGCTGCTACAGCCTTGCGACGATTGCGAACGGTGCCCAATTCCGTGCCCACGCGCTGCTTGCGCAATTGAAGCATCTCAACATCGGCAGCGTCGCCATCCAACAGCGTCTTCAATCGCGTGTTGACTTTGGAAATCAGGTCATCCGCCATGGTTCGATCTTGCGAGTCCAACCCCTCTCGAACGGTCGGCCAAGTGTCGCGAAGCGGTGCCATCCGAGCATTGAGCGCTTCGAGTTCGATGGTCAGGCGTTGCCTTTGGGCCAAGACCTTCATCAACGGGCGCGTGTCTTCGGCCGCAACCAATTTTCGCTGCTTGTCTGCAAGCGAGGTCAACTGATCGTAGAGCGAAAGCTGTCTGGAAAGCAGTCCAACAATTTCGGTTGCCTGCCTGAATGAATTCTTATCGTCGTAGGTCATCATGGCCTCCTTGCTGCGCCAAACCAGTTGCGATGCACGAGCAGATTCTGCACCGTTAGTTAACTATCCGTGAGTTATTCATTTGCGGGCTATCCATCTGCGAGAACTTCGGCGACCCACTCAAAGTGTTCACGCCAACTTTCTCGAGTTTCCAATTCACCGGTTGCTGCGAAGTACGCTTCATCAATCACCCCCACGAGATACTGAGCGCGGCGCAGTGCAGATGCCGCCTCCGTGGGTTTGCCCAAGAGAACGTAGCAGTTGATCACCTGCACATAAGCCCCAAGTGCGGCGGGCTTATCCTTGTAGACCCAGGCGATGCGTTCGTAGAGACTGAGCGCTTCGCGGTATCGCTCCAACTCAAAGAGACACGATGCTTCGTACAATCGAGCGTCCTGCAGATAAACCGCATCGATTTCGTCAAGCTCAGCTTCGCTCAATGCCATGTCGTCAATGAGTTGCCGAAAGTGCTTGGTTGCGATTCCAAGCCGACGATCGATTTCAAATCTCAGTCGCTTGCTCTCACCCACGAATTCCGGCTGAAGCACCTCTTCCTTGATCGCCAAAGCACTTTGCCGATAGGCGTCAGCCAGCAAAAATCGACTGCGGGTGATTCGCGGATCGTCGGGATAGCGCTGGATGAACTCTTCAAAGGCCGGAATCGCTTTTTCGTAAGTGGCTCTTCGACCGTACAATTCGCCCAGAAGAAACAACGCATCACGAAACTCCACCGCATCGGGCGTGAAGATTTCCGAGTCACGTTTGATTTGGAGAAGGGCTTCTTCCGCTTGCACTTCGTACTCGCCACCGCGCTCCATGAGGCACTCAGCCAGCGGTATCAACGCAGCATTCGCAAAGGGCGACCGAGGAAAGCTGCTGATGCTTCGCTGATACGCTTCGACGGCTTCCTCACATCGACCCACTGCCTGCAATGATTTTCCCAAACGCAGCAGGACGCGCGGAATGATTTCAGCATCGGAGCGATCGCGCACAAACGCCCTCAAGAGCTCAATCGCCCGCTCATGATTGCCGCCTTCGTCAAACAAACCAGCCGCAGTCCACATCATGTCGCTGGCCCGTTCCTCGTTGAGCGTGCTTAGCCACGAAACCTTGACGAAGGTCTCACCGCATTCGTTGAAAAGTTTTCGAGACCGCTCAGCCGACCAAGCCTGACCAAGTTGCGTCGGGTCTTGACCGTCATTCTCTTCGAGTTCGTCGTCGGACGGCTTCTGAGCAAGGTACGAACGCGCCATGATTGCCTGGTAGTTACCAAGGCGCCCCAAAACGCGAGCCATCGTGTCGTTGTCTTCGGGGTCGACGAGAGTAGCAGCCTGCTTCAGAAACTCGATCGCGTGGACCAAGTCATCACTGGCATGCGCAAAGTCAGCACTCGAACTCATGGCGGCGAGCAGTCCATCACGCGTCACTTGCTCGATGCCTTCCGGTCGCCGCAATTCGTCGATCACTTTGGCGTACGATTCGGCCGCATCGTCGAATC
>BQJS01000081.1 GCA_021604825.1 Phycisphaerae bacterium
GGATTGTGAATAGAATGGGCGATTGAACCGATTTGGGCTTTCGCCGAGGCGCATTACGGCTAGAATTAGGTCACGTACGGCTGTAGCGTCGATGGCGGTTAAAGCGTCGATGGAACGTTCTCGCGACATACAGACGTGGCAAAAACTCGCGAGACGGTGCCAGTCGTTGTTGGCAACGATTCTTATGACCTTGTCCTTGATTGGAATCAACAGGTGAAACCAGTCGCACAAGTTGTATTGACGGGCGCCCTAGTTGGCGGCGCGGGAATTGCGGCGTGGACGTTCTTGCCAAAGTTGCAGGCACCTTCGTCGCTCGTCGCTATCGAGGCGGGCGAGAACAGTGAGATCGCGCGGCGTTTGATCGATCAGTATGATCCGGCTGCTGAAGTGGCCCGCACCGCGGTGGATCGTTCGGGGTTTGCGTCGGATTTGACGGACGATCGCATCGGCACGTTGGTCGAAGGTGACAGCCACCGGGCGCAAGATGTACTCGATCAGGAAGCAAACCGCATCAATGACATGCTCAAGGATTCGGTGAATCGTCTTCGCCAACACGATCAAAAATTCAACGAACTCTCGGGTGAGTCTGTCACGACAACCCAGGGGTCGGTCAACTTCGGGAACAACACGGGTTCCATGACGAAGCACATGACCGATGGACTTTCACAAAGCAAAAACGTTGGGCAATCGAATACGTCGCTGCTTAAGTCTGCGACCGGCGCTTCAGCCAAAGCCCTGCAAGCATCCTTCGGTGAAGCGAGTGGTCGAGACAGCCTCGTTGGCAATCGCATGAACGGCGTCGCCCTCTACCATGAAGGCATGGCCGTTGATCGCAAGGCGCGGATTGTGCGGGCTGAAGCTGATTCGCGATTGGTGGAGTTGTCTAAGCTCGCAGTCGAACAACAACTGCAAATGTCCGAAGCCGACATTGTGAATGGCAGCGGGATCGTTGCCTCAATTGAGAAACAACGCGAGCGCCTTGCAGAAGCAGAAAGCGCCCACGCCGCGATTGCAAAATCCGTTGAAGACACCGAATCCAATATCGCAGCCGTCAAAGGCGAAATTGAAACCCAGTCGGCGATGGCGTCGAGCCTGCGAACACAGTTGGACGCATTGGAATCGCGCGGCGTGGAGTTTGGCAGCCAAAACGCGGGAGACACCTTTGAACGCGAATACAAATCGCTGTCATCGAGCTATCGCAACGTCCTAAGTCGTGCCCACGCCCTGCAACACGGCTCGATTGCTGGTGCACATCTCGAGATGGGCGGTGATCTGGTGACCGGGCAATACGTTCCAGATCAAGAGGGCGGCGAAATCGAGTACGAATTGGGCCTGGATGAACTGGAACGTCGTTTGGTTCAACTTGGCTGGGAGGAATCCGGAGCCAAGCAAGTTTTAGACGACGAGAGGGCTGAGTTGGATAGACTGGAAGGTCTTAAGAGTTCTTTTGAGACAAGAGCCAGCACCGCTCAATCTGCAATTCAGGAAGGCAATCAGCAGGCGGCAACGATCTTTGCGAATTATCAGGAGCTAGCCGCAGAGACGGCATCGCTCGAAGACGACGCGATCGAGACGCTCAAGAATGCCAGTCAGGCATTCACCTCAGCCCGGCGTGCTGCGCAGTCGCGCATGACCGATTTGCCGCAACTGTCTCCCGAAAAGGAAGAGCAATCGCCCGGTGCTTTGATCAAGAAAGATCGTTGGTTGGTTGGGCAGATGGCGAGTCAGTCAGCCGACTCGCAAACGCGAGCGGCGATGATTCTTTACGATCGATATTCGCACCTGGGCAACGCGATCGCATTGTGCGAAAACTTGGAATCGACCTTCCCCGAGTTGGATTTGAAGCTAGCGGAAATGTCGGACGCGATTGCTTCGACAAAAACCAGCGCGGAAGAAATCCTCGAAGATGCCATCGACGGTTTTGAAGGAGCCAGCCAGGGCTTCGAAAGCCATTGGTCGGTGGCTGCATCGGTAGCGGCGGCGGACTATATGTTGGCCCTCTTTGAACATCCGGAGTTGGTTGACGTAGCCATCGCGAACTACCAATCGGTGGTTAAGGACCGCGAGACGGAGCCGCTGCTTCGGCCGTTTGTTGATCGCCTCGAACAACTTCGTAATCGCTAAAAAACATTACTGGTTCAATCTCGAATGCACTCTCCAATAAAGAAGCCGGCTATCGACCCGTTGGATCGATAACCGGCTGAAATTGATTCGGTTTGAATTGAACCCGCACGAAGCCAAGTTCGACTCGCCTCGGGCTTACGGGCCGGTCATTCCGCTCGGCCAATCTGAGTAATCGATACCGTTCACAACGCCATCGACTGTGTAATCGAACGCGGCACCGCATTGGTTGCCAGCCGGTCCGTCATTGCACAATTGGAATTGCGCGAAGTCCCAGAGGTCGACGTGACCGTTGCCATCGTAATCGCCGGTGGCTCCCGCGCAGTTGGCCGTCGAAACCACCACATCATCAAGGGCAGCTTCGGTATACGACGCTGAGCCAGTATCGACTACGGAAAGGCGGAACCTCGTTTGGCTGCCCGGGGTGATGTAGTCGTCAAGCAGCACCGAGTATTGCTGCCAGGAGCTGGCGCTCGCACTGAAGATGACAACTTCAGTCCAGTCGCCCCCATTGTTACCGGAGGCCTCCAGTGTCATTGCGTCACCGGTTTCCGAGTAGAACCAATACCAAAAATCAAGCGTGGCCAAGCCTGCACTGGCGTCGATCGCTGGCGAAGTCAACACGGTTGGACCGCCGTCAACGTCAAACGTACCAGCCTGGGACCCCGCAGCGGCTTGGGTTACGTAGCATAATGTACCGGCGGCGGTGTGATCGTCTCCCGGTTGGACGATACCAGCTGGGCGAGTCGTCTCTTCAGGATCGGCGCGTTCCCACGCACCGGTTGTCAACGAGGCATCGTTGGCGACCGTCCATCCCGTGTCCGTTTCAAAATCGTCGCTGAATGCAACAACGGAATCGGATTCACAGTCGTCCGGGATGCCGTCGTGATCGCAGTCGGGTTCACAGATGTCGAGGACGCTGTTGAGATTGCAGTCCAATGAAGGCGTCGCGGCGATGTCGCACGTGTCGGGCTGACCATTCTTGTCGCAGTCGTCTTCACATTCGTCGGGGACAGAGTTGGCATTGCAGTCCGAGCTTTGGCCGCATCCAACAACGCCACTGCAACCGGGTGCGGCGCATGACACATCGCAGGGGTCGTCAATGGTGTTGTCGTTGCAGTCCGGAGATTCACCCGCCGGGATCAACAACTTCACTGTGGCTGAGGAGGGTGTTCCGGGCTTGAACAATTCAATTGTGATGTCGCCTTCCACTGGCGGTACGTTGGCATCAAAATAGAAGTTATACATCGTTCCCCAGCGCAACGCATTGGAGTTCGGGTTCTGAGCGAACGTTTGTGGACTGTTCCAACTGACTGCAGCCGAAGTGACCGAACTTGTCCAGTCGGTATTGTCGTATGGTTCGCCACTGTGATAGTCCACATCATGGAACCCCACATTTGTGACCACAGTTCCGACGATGATCGGGACCGACACGCCGCCGGCCGCCCGATCAGCATTTAGGTTGTGGACGGCGTATTCGTAACGCCACGTGCCGCCGCCCAAATCGATGACCTTCGCGCCCGCAATGATTCGGTCGCTTCTCCCCAGGTCGATGTTGTCGATGACCACGGAATTGTCTGGCGTGTTGATGCCATTGCCGTGATCGCGCCACGCCTGAATAGCAGGCTTCTCGCGTTCAGTCGACCCTTGCGTTGTGATTGAGAAGTTCCCGTTGATATCGATTCGGCGATAGGATGCGTTGTTGTTTCCATTGCCTTCTCCAGCATCCTCGGGGTGGATGTATTGGCCTTCGATAAAATAAAGGGCCCCTGGTGTGGTCAGGTCAGATTCTGGAACCTGAATCCGCTTGAATATATTGTTCCCTGAAGTACCCCCCGGATTCGAGAATGGGAACGGGAAGTTCCCGGTCGTGGGATTCACTTCAAAACGTGGCCCAAGGCGCGAGTGCGACCCGTTCAAGTTAGAGCCATAGGGGTCAGAGCATCCAACGCCCAACGCGTCGGCGCAACCGCCACCCGCAGGCGTGCATGATCCACAAACAGTTCCTTGAAGCGCGCAGAATCCATGCTTGAGCCACGACATACCAATCTGCTCAATACGTCCATCGCTGAGGCGATACATGTTTTGGCAGATCACAGGATGCTGGTTGGAATTTTCCACCCAAGCGAATTCCTCATCTCCGATGTTGCAGGACGTCGTGGCGACGGAATACGCCCGCATTCCGCTGACCGCACCGGAACTGGTCCAGTGCCAAACATCGGGCATTTCGCCCACGATGACATCTGGACCGGCTGAAAATCCGATTGACGGTACGGCCATCGCGCACATCGACGCGATGATTGCATGTGACCAAAGCTGTCGTTTCTTCATTCTGTTGTTACTCCGTTGGCTTTAAGATTAACGATGGCATCGAGAAGCGTTTGGGAACACGCACGTGCCAATGGGATCGAATTACCCTTTTGCCAGATCTTGTGAATGCGTCCGTGGCGTCAGGCAGATTATCAAACGGCTGTGCCCGGGCGCTTGAAGACTAGAACGTTTAGCTTAAGGGGCGCGGCTAACCCAATCAAGAGAGTTTTCTCCTTCAATACAAGGTGTTTTTGGAAATCGCGGGTAAGGTACGGCGAATGTATCTGGGTTGAATCCTCGATGTGTCGGGCATGCATGTTTCGACGCGATACCCGCGTTGCAATGCCGATTCAGATTAGGTAGGGGCAATCACTGAATGTGCATCCCGCTCGACACTTGTTGGTGGAAGAACTAACGCCTGGGCGATGCTGGAGAGTGGGGGCCTGACGGGGCAATACGGTTCGGACTATCTACAATCCCGTACGCTGCTGGACCGTAGACACGAGGGCGAATATTCGTTCAGAAACTCCGGACAGTCAGACCAAGCTCGAAAATCACAGGATGCCATTGATCGGGCGCAGACACGCATGGAAAGCAGGGCTTTAGGAATGTGTCCAAATCAATATTTTTGGTGCTCTGATAGCGTTTTTGTACGAGGGTGCCCCAAATTCTGAGTTGACTGGCCATTTGTTGGGTTCGATAATCTACTTGGGTATTTAGTACTTTTCCGACGCCTCTCGCTCAAGACCCGTCGGGAAGGGTTTTATCAAAGTGCATGATGCCCATACGGTAGAGTCTACCACTACGAGGTTGAAACCATGACCAAATTCGCAAGCAAAGACCTGGCGGAATTGGCCCATCAGTTGCAACTCTCCCCCAAGGCCAAGCGCCTGTCGCAACTTCAGGGCATCGAAACCCTGTTGGGACTAATCCAATCGGACAGAACCTACCCGTACGATATGGTGTGCTTTCACATCACCGGGTATCGCAATCGGCGTAATTCTGAGAAAAAACCGCTGGCCGGTTCATCGCTGATTAGCGACTTGGTGCTGCTGGCCGAAGAGCTTACCCGTAAGACTGCTATCCCCGTTGAAGAATTGACCGAACCGTATCGCGCATGCGAAGAAGTCGCGAGCGATCTGGGCGTCAGCACCAAGACGATCCGACGTTGGCGTCATCGCGGGCTCATGGGTCTGCGTGCGATGTGCGAAGACGGTGTCAGCCGCCTGCTCTATCTCAAGTCGACGATCGAACGATTTGTTGCACAGAACGAGGATCTCGTCGAGCGCGGTTCATCATTCAAGCAACTGACGCAAGCTGAAAAAGACGCGATCGTGAATCGGGCCAAGGAACTGGTCGAGCACAAGCGCATCAAATTGCACGTTGTCGCTCGCCAGATTTCGGAAGAGGTAGGCCGGGCGATTGAAACGATTCGGTACACGCTGCGACGCTACGATCAAGCCAACCCTGAAGAAGCATTGTTCAGCGGCAACGGTTTGCCGATGGTTTCGGAGACGCATCGCAAGGTCTGGGCCGCCCGTGAGCGCGGTGTGGGCGTCGCGACGATTGCCAAATCCACGAAAATTTCCAAAGAAAAGGTCACCGCGATTGTTCGGGAGATGCGGGCGCGAACGCTCAAGTCCACCCCGGTCGATTATGTGTTTAACGATTTGTTTTCATCGCCCGATGCGGACGCATTGATACTGGATGTACCGCGCCCGGCCGGAAACGGTTCGCGATCCAAGGTCAGACCGCCCAAGGATCTGCCAGCCTACTTGCGAAGCCTCTACGAAGTTCCGCTGATGACCGGCGATCAGGAAGTGGACGCGTTTCGTCGCTACAACTACACAAAATTCAAAGCAGCCAGCCTGGTCGAGGCGCTCGATGTCTGCGATGTTCGTGAAGCTGATGTCGCGAGGATCGAGGGTTTGATTGAGGACGCCAGCAACCTGCGGCAGGAAATTGTCCGAGCGAACCTTCGTTTGGTCGTAAGCATCGCCAAGAAACACGTTGGATGGTCGCCGAAGTTTTTTGAGGTGATTTCCGATGGCAACATGTCCTTGATGCGGGCTGTTGAGAAATTCGATTTCGGTCGCGGTTTCAAATTCAGCACGTATGCCAGTTGGGCGATCATCAAGAACTTCGCCCGAACGATCCCCGAAGAGCACTATCACTTCACCCGCTACGTGACGGGTCAGGAAGAGTTGATCGACGCAACGGCTGGCAGCGCTCCGCAAATGGGGCGAGAGCTCGACGCTCAGGGTCTCAAGGACATGATTCGCAAGAGCATGACCGGGTTATCCGATCGCGAGCGAACGATCGTGACGTCCCACTTTGGTTTGTTTGGTAGCAACGAAACCCAAACACTTGAAGAGTTGGGCAAGCAGTTTGGCGTCACCAAAGAGCGCGTTCGTCAGATTGAAAGAAAAGCCATCGACAAGATGCGCGGTTCGCTTCCTGAACAGGTCATGGATCTGATTCCGGGCTAATTTTTCAGGCTAGTTTGCGCACGATTGCCTTTACGCTCCCGATTCCCTTATATGCATTGAGACGCCGGTTCCTCGAAACGATTGCGCGCGGTCGGTCGGATTTGGCACCATTCCTAACGAAGTTTTTTCATCCTTATAAACTGAACGGTTGATCGTCTCTTGGTTGGTTGTATGATCCCAAGCAATCGGAAATTCCTCGCGTTGCGTTGCGGATTTCCATTCGAGTTGATCGTCTGAATTCTGTCTGGCAATATTCTGTCTGGCAATCGGTCTATAACTAGCGAGGTTAAATTCCATGCGTGGTCAGTGGCTACAATCGTCGTTTATCAAAAACTCACTTTTCCTCGTATTGACCGTCGTCTGCGTCACGCCCGGCTGCATGGAAGGCCAGGCCGGCGAACTTGATAATCTGAGTACCGATGCCAATGACAACGGCTTCCCCGAGATCCCGCCGCCAGCTGGTATCACATTTGACGAGGTTGGGAGCGTCAATGTCGCAGTCTCGAATGAATTTACTCGCGACGATGCAGCCGACTTTCTCGAGCAAATCGGGTTGGATCGCAATCTGGTGAACATTGGAACGCTATCGCTGGAGATGGTCATCACACTGGATTATGGCAGCGGAATCGAAGACACGATCGAAGATACCGAGACGCTGCGCCCATTCGAGAAGCGTTTCGAGGTCGCGTGCCCGCAAACTGCAACCATCGCCGTCGATGCGCTTGCGTCGGCACCGTTCTTCGGTGAGCAATTGGTGGCTACGTTTCGGTTTGATCTCGACCAAGGCGAAAACTTCAATTGTGGCGACACGATCGAAGCACAAACCATCGTTGATGAAGACGGAAATCCAGATTTTGAAGTCTTCATCAATCCGTAGGGCAGACTTACATTCCGTAGAGTGGCAATGTGCGGAACGTCTACGCTCGTGATTGGTCGATGATCGTGGCCGGTTCGATCAACTGATCGTGGAGGGCCGGGCGTGCGGCTGTGAACGTTGCGCCGCGATTGACGTCTTCGTTCATGTCGAATGGAAAGAGTGGTTTGCCCCCGCCGCAGGTGATCCGCCCGCCCGATTCAATGACCAATAAGTAACCAGCCGCAAAATCCCAGACTCGACAATCCATGCACACTGCGCCATCGAGTGCGCCCGTCGCAACATATGCAAGATGCATGGCGCTCGATCCAAAATTGCGAATGCGAACGCGCATCGTCCACGCAGGCAACTGATCCATGTCGACGAGCGTGTGCGACGGTTGAAACGACACGACCGGCTTGCCAGACTCGCGTGATGGTGATGAGTCAACCGATAGCTCGTTCAGCCGGAGACCTTGGCCGATCGAGGCGGAGTAAATGTCGGCTGAGTTCATATCCCCAATGACCCCAACGATCGGATTACCATTCATTAGCAAGGCAATCGACGTGCAACAACTGGGCAGACCGCGCACGTAGTTTCTGGTCCCGTCGAGCGGATCAATCACCCAGCAGAATTCGGTGTCGCCAGGCTGGGGCATGTCGCTTAGGTAGTCGGCTTTCTCCTCACACAGCACGGCGTGGGAAGGGTCGAGGTTTTTTACAGCGTGGCAGATGTGCTGCTGAATGGCATGATCGGCATTGGTGACCACGCTTCGGTCGACTTTCGTCGAGACGTTCATGTTGCCCCGAAACTGAGCGGCGATGATACGAGCCTCGTCGGCTAACCCACACGCAAAGCGTCGAAAACCGGAAAGTTGTGCAGCATTCATTGCGGTAATTCTAACACAATGGTTGGTGTTGACCATCGGGGGCGATCTTGGTGCCGTTCCTGGCGCTTGACCGCACGAGCACCAAATGAAGAATGGGCGTGCTATGGGCAAGTCAGAATCGAAAATCCTTGTGGCAGAGCGCTACAGCGAAAGTGCTATTTCGCGCTTGCGTGCGTTTGGCGAGGTCATCGAACTTGATTCGTGTGATGACGCGACGATTCGCGCGGCGCTGGTTGATGCAGATGCGTTGCTGGTGCGGACATACTCACGAGTGACTCGCGACTTACTGCAATCTGGAAGTCGCCTGAAAGTGGTGGGGCGCGCAGGTGTTGGCGTCGACAACATCGATCTGGTCGCTGCCAAAGAAAATGACATCGTCGTGGTACACACGCCAGCCGCTTCGACCCAGTCGGTTGCGGAGCATGCCGTGGGATTGATGGTTGCGCTGGAGCATCGCATCATCGCTTGCGACACGGCGCTACGTAGTGGCCGGTTTGCCGAACATCGCAGTGCAGTCGAGTGGCGGGAACTGGCCGAATGTCGAATCGGGATTATCGGCATGGGGCGGATTGGTTCGCTCGTTGGCCGAATCTGTGCCGCCGGTTTGGGGATGGAGGTTGTTTACAACGATATTCGTTCGATTGAAATCTGCGAATTTGATGCTGCGCCGGTTTCGCTCGACGAACTCCTCCGGTTAGCCGACGTCGTTTCGCTTCACGTTCCACTTTCGTCGCAGACGCGCGGGTTGATCGATGCCGATCGATTGTCACAAATGCAGGCCACGGCGCTGTTGATCAATACGTCCCGAGGAGCGGTGGTTGATAATCGAGCGTTGGCGGCTGCCCTGAGTGAATCGCGAATCGCTGGTGCGGCGCTCGATGTTTTTGAGGAGGAGCCACTCCCGGAGGAGCATCCGTTAATGACCGCACCCCGGACCATTCTGACACCCCATACCGCCGGCCGATCCACCGCCGCACTGGCGCGGATGAACGATGTCGTTGATGACGTCATCGCCGTCCTGCAGGGTCAGCCCCCCAAGCACCCTGCCCAGATTCAATAGTGCCGATCCTATGACACTCCAAACGGGTTTGCGCTTGCCTAATGGGAGATGGTTTTGATAATGGCGGCGACTCAGTGCCTGCCGGTCCACGATCGTTGGCGGACGACACGTCGCGGCACCCTTTCCGGCATTGGGCAAGGATTCAGAGTATTAGCCTTGGGTGACGCGCTGAGCGGGCGTTTAAGGCCACAGTCGTTTTGGAGGACGGCATCATCGTCGCGATCACCGAATTGCTACTGCGAAACTGGGCGCTCATCAGCATTGTGGTGACGCTGGTGATCCTCGTGGTGGTTCCGATTCTGATCCTGCGTAAGTACGTTCACCTCATCGCCAATATTTTTGAAAACACACACGTCCCGCTTTCTTTCACGGCCCGCGACTACGCTCGGGTTGGTGGCGAGGTGGTTGACTTTCGGGCGTTCGATGGGCACTTGCTCAAGGGCGTTTTCCTAAAGCCGAATCCCGACGCGACTCAAAAAGGGGTCGTCATTTTCGCCCACGAGTTGGACAGCGACAAATACAGTGCCAACCGGTATTGCGAAGCGCTGCTCAACGACGGATTTGAAGTGTTCGCATTCGATTTCCGTGGGCAGGGCGAGTCGATTGCTGAAGAAGGTTACAAGGTTCGACTCTGGCCCAGCGATCGCGAGCAAGCCGACATGCTTGGGGCGATCGCGTTTGTTGAAGATTGGCTGGAGCAACAGGGACGCCCGCGCGAGGTGGGGTTGGCTGGCGTATCGCGTGGAGCGGGCGCTGCGGTGATTTCAGCCGTACACGTGCCAAGCGTCAAGGCGATCATGATCGACGGCGGATTCAGCACCGACGCCTACCTCGAATATTTGATGCAGCGATGGGTGGGGATTTTTGCAAAAGTGCGATTGGTTTACGAGAACCACCATCCGTCATTCTGGCGATTTCTGCGCTGGCTGACGATTCGCGAAGTCAGTCGCCGACAGAGCTGCCGCTTTCCCTCTGTGCGAAAATCGCTGCACCGGTTGGGATCGGTGCCATTGATGGTGATCCACGGCGAGAAGGACGGGCACATACCAGCCGCCCAGGCGCAGATGATTTACGAATTGGCCCGAGGGCCGAAGTATCTTTGGATTTGCCCGAGGGCGAAGCACAATCAAGCGGTTGTCTCGCAACCCGAATTGTACGGCAGCTACTCGGTTCGCTTTTTCAGGCAACATCTTTGCGGATTGGCGCAAGAGGAATCCCTTCGCGGTGACGGATTGCTCAGCCAGATCGCCCAGCCCCTTGATGAAACCCCGCGTATTTCGTACACCAAATACACCAAACCGGACCGAATGCGTACGCGGGCACGAAAGTAATCGTCTCCCAATGGCGCGGTCACATTGCGATAGGATTCACTGAGAATGGGTGCGAGCGACTCGGCAACACAGGATACATTTTCGGCGACTGATTTGAAGTTGAATCGGGCCGCAGGCACGTTGACCATTTCGTGGAAGGATGGCCACGTCACTGTGTTGGATGCGCAGACGCTGCGCAAGGCATGCCCGTGCGCGACGTGCAACGAAACGCGGCGCAAAGAAACTGCTCAATTGTTCAACATTCTCAGCAGTGATCCAGGTACGGGGCCACCGCAAATAACCGGCGCGGCGCTTGTCGGCAATTACGCCATCCAGTTGAAATGGGCTGATGGTCACGACGCCGGGATTTTCGACTTCAAACTCCTGCGATCCATGGACAAGGGCTCCGCCTGAATCCTCGTTCGCAACCGCATTCCGACCTTTGGTACGTCACCATGATCGCCTCAATTCGCAAACGCCTGACCTTATTCTTGCGATTGCTCCTTTGCGCCCTGTTTGTGGCGTTGGCGATTCGTGGTGTGGCTATTCACGATCGAGTTTCGTTTCACGCGACCGATGAATCGAATTCTGATGTTGTGGTGGCGAGGCTTCTCAATGAGCGCACCAATGATGTCGTGGTTCGCCGCGATGATGGGTCGGAGGAATCCATCCCGCGAACACGGATCGCGAAAGACCAGGGCGGTCAAGATTTGATCGAGCGGGGTCTGATCACGGCATTTCGACAGACTGACAAATTCTTCGTCATGTTGGCTGTACTGATTTTTGCGCCCGTCACGCTGCTACAAGGCTTGCGCCTTTGGATCATGATGAGGGCGCAGGACATTCGCATTCCGCTACTTGAGTGCGTCAAAATCTCATTCGGTGGAAACTTTCTCAACTACGTGTTCATGATTGGCACGACCAGCGGTGATGTGTTTAAGGCATATTGCGCCGCGTCACACACCGACACGCACAAAACCGAAGCCGTCGCGACCATCTTTCTGGATCGGGCGGTTGGGTTGATGGGTCTGCTGTTCATCATGAGCGCTGTTGGATTGGGACTGTCGCAGGATCCCTTGGTGCGCCGCATCGGGGCGTTTGCGTTTTTGGTGTGCGTTTCGATGCTCATCGGGCTGTTGCTGGTTTCGACGCGATGGCTGCGCGCCCTTGCGCCAAGCCGTTTGATCGATCGACTGCCCGGTGCCGGTCACATCAAGCGTATCTTCGACGCGACGTGTCGCCTTTCGCGGCATCGCCCGATGGTCTTTGGCGCGGTGGGATTAGCCGCGATTCTCCAAACGTTCGCGATCGGTGCGTTTGTCGCGTGCGCTCGAGCGTTGCACATGGATTTTTCGGACGGCAAGATTTGGGATTACTTTTCGTACATCGCCACCGGACACGTGGTGGCCGCTGTGCCCATTAGCGCCCAAGGTTTGGGAACGATGGAACTTACGTACAAGACGTTGTTCTTAGGTTCGCATGGGACTCTTTCGCAATTGTTGTGCCTGGCGATTTGGGTTCGATTGTTGCAACTCGCGTGGTCGCTCCCCGGAGCGGCATTCACCATGATTGGCGGATGGCGCAAAAAGGGGGAAGCCCTGATCGCAAACCCCGATCAGCCGCTGACGGACCCCGGATAGTCAACTCGCACTTATCAGGTGCGCGATCAGGTGTCGCAATTGTGCCCCTGCTCTGTGAGCAGTGCTAATTCAGATCAACTTCTCGAGAAGCACTGCTCACAGAGCAGTGGCACGAGCACGGGGTATGATCTTACTTGTTTTGGATTCTACAACGAATCGGTAAATGCCGTTGTGAGGATCCGGTAGTCCCGTAGGTCCACGTCGCCGTCACGATCGAGATCCGCGTCGTCGAATTGAGCGCTGTTGCATCCGGTCAATATCGTGCTTGAACCGGGACCGGCCATGCAGTCTTCGAGCATCTGGAAATCGGTGATGTCCACATCGCGATCGATGTCCAGATCGCCAGTGCGGCCTGGGCCTTCGACAATTGGACCGACGATGAAGTTCTGCGACACCTCAAGCGCCGAGAGCGCCTTGGAATACACGGCCAGCAAATGCACTTCGCCCAGCCACGATCGATCGAGCGTAAATTCATTGAACAATGCAAACCGATAGCTTTCGTCCCAGTTGTTGAAGTTGCCACCGACCGTAGCGGAGGCACGTTCGGCTTCGTCAACGTAGATCTTGATCTCACCATTGGAGCGACGGGTGAACACCAGATGAACCAATCCGTTTGATGTGGTGTTCAAAGCGGTGTCGGTCGACGGTTCGCCTTGGTTGTCTGTCGTAGTCGTTCGCAAACGCGTGCTGTACGACGTGTCATCCTGCATGAATGATACGTTGCGATCGTTGGTGTCTACGGAGACGGTCGCAATGCGAGCGGGCCCGCTTTGCGATAACGCTCCGAGTTCAATCCACGCCTCGATGGTAATTGCCCGCGACGAGCGGCATTCGTCGATGATCCGCTTGGCTGGTCCGATCGACGATGCAATCGTGTTTGAATCGACCGATAGTGAATCGGCGAGCCACGTGACCGCGCCGCCATCCTGAATGAATACATCGGTCGGGATTCCAGTGCTTGAAACATCGAGGATGCGCGTGCCGTTGCCATCTCGAAAATCATAGAGGACGACTAGATCGTCGATGACCCGCGGGAAAATTTCAGCTTCATAAGCACCAATGTCGACGATCGGACGCGTTCCCGTTCCGGTGTCGGGAATTGAAACAACTTCGGCGAAGCGGTCGCTCCCAACGAGGTCGAGTGGAAGCGGTTCGTTGGCATTGCCATTGGTGTTCAGATCGGTCGAGTCGGGGGGGACAGCCCCATTGCTGCCGGCATCGATGCACGGCGAATTTGAGCCCAGACGCAGATTGCCGTAATTGTCATTGACGCCGTTGAACATTCCATCTGGGCCAGGATTCGGATCAGAGATGAATTTCGGGTCGTCGTCGATGTTGTGGTTGCCCGACCCGCCAAAAGGGATCGACGCGTCGGCGGGATTGCTATCTTGAATGCAGCAGTATCGAAGCGTCGTGCCGCCAAACGAATCAAATACCTGAGCCGATTCGTCGAATCCGCCACCATCGCGGTTGCCCCAAATCACACTGTTCAGCACGGTCGCAACTCCGTCGTTGTAGTAGAGTCCGCCACCGCTACCGAGATCGCCCGCAAAGTTTCCGCTTACCGAACAGTTAATCATCGTCGGGGTGCCGCCGAAGAAGTAAGCCGCACCGCCGACGCCGAGGACGGACGATACTGAGTTGCCGCTAAATGCCGAGTTTGCAATGAGCGGGGCGCCTTCGTCAATGCGAATGGCGCCGCCACCGGTGAACGAGGTGTTGCCGACGAAGAGTCCGTTGATCAGTGTAGCTTGACCCTGTCGAAAATAGACACCGCCGCATGTCGATACGCCGCGGTTTTGAATGAATTCGCAGGATGTAATCTTGAGCGTACCGCCATCGGTGCGAATTGCCCCGCCCGCATCGGCTGAGTTTTTCACAAAGCGACACGCGATAATCTTGGGGTTGCCGTCTTCATTGTAGAAACCGCCGCCGACATCATTGGGCGTACCCGGTCCGTTGCTTCCGTTTGCGTTGCCGGCTGTGATTTCAAATCCGTCCAAAATGGCAGTGGGGTCCACGCCGAATTCTGCCCGAACGACGTGAAAACTGTTCTCCGTATTATTGACGAAATTGGAACCGTCGTTGTCATCGAGATCGCCGCTGAGCGTCGAAACGAACTCGTTTGTCGATCGATCATTCGGATCGCCGCCACCAGCCAACCCGCGATAGCCTCCAAGAATGACCACCTCGTCTTGCAACACAAATGATTCGGTTCGCGATCCGGCGACGGCGGCTGCTCCTTCCGAGTCATCGGGATGATAGGTTCCACCGGCGACGCGAATCTCTGTAATGAGCGCATTGACAGCCGCCTCAGCCAAACCATCCTGCAAATGTCGGTAGGCCGTCGCCCAAGTTTGACCGTCACCAGCCAATGGCGCATCGTCATCGACGTACCTCGTAACGCCAAGCACCGTGCAAGGGAATATCGCCATACACGAAACAGCAATCGACCATACAACCGTGCGATATGTTTTTGGTAGACCGAGACCCATCGCTTCTCCTCCGTATTGATCAGACGTTCTGCCCGGCGTAGAAATTGTGATTCCATGATGATCTGAATCGAGCCGAGCTGGTAGCGCACAACCGTACCGAATGGCGAAGTGCGGCTTCACATTCCTTATTTCGGCTTGATGTTCGTCTGGTCTACAGTCGCTAGGGTGAGATAGCGCCCACGGACGTGTAATTGCCGTTAACGCCTTACTTCACGAGGACAATGGTGATCGATTTAGTTGGTCGAAAGTTGTGAGCGGTCACCTGTTTCCGGGTCGATGACGAGCAGGCCTTCATAGTTGGCATCGATCATTACGAGGTGGCCATCGGCGTCCACGACAAGATCAACGGGTCGGCCGATCTCAGGACCATCGCCGTTGTCAGGCCCTGAAACAACCGTTCGATTACCCGTGGCCGGATCGATGGCGAAGATCACGGAAACGCCGAGTCCGAACGAGCTGTTGGCTTCATCGGCTTCATAAATCGTACCATCTTCTGCCACCGCGATGGCCCTCGGTGGCTGCCCGAAGTCAGGACCGGTGCCAACTTCGGTGTCGGCTGGTCCGAATTGGGTGTCCACATTTGAAATGATCGTTTCATCGCCGCTGGTCAGATTAACTTCGACGATGGCGCGTCGCCCTGCATCGATTACCAATGCGGTGTTACCACCCGAAGGCACAATGTCGGGCACGCTAAAAGTTATGTTTTCAAAATCAACGTCAACGAGTGCGGCCGCCTGCAGATCAACCCGCGCGATCAGTGGCCCGTCACCACCGCCTGTCACATAGATTGTACCATCTGCCGTCGTGGCGATTCCGCTGAATGAATCCGGGAAGAAATCATTTGGATCGCTGTCGTCCAATAGGAGCGTTCGATTGCCGGTGGTTGGATCGATGCGAAAGACCAAACGCAACTGGGTAGTGACGAGGAGGCTTCCATCAGCATCAAGAAAGAGCCTGAGTGGCCGATCCAATTCTGGTCCACTTCCCGCACCGGCTCCGGAAATCAGCGTCGCTGCGCCGGTTGCCCGATTGATGCGAACGATACGATCATCGACACTATCTGCACCGATCAAGCTACCGTCGTCATCGAGAATGATTGCGGCCCAATTGTCGACAGCCACGACGGTCCCGCCGTTATTGCCACCTCCGTTATTGCCGTCGCCATTGTTGGAATCGCCGTTGCTTGAACCATCATTGCCTGAACCATCGTTGTTTGAACCGTCATCGCCTGGAATGCTCACTGGTGGCTGACAGCCCAACCCGATGCCGAGAAACAATGCAACAATGAGTGTACTGAATGCGCGAGTTTGAATTGGTGCGCTCGTCAACGAACATCGACTTCCCATGGCATTTCTTCCTTTTCAATTATTGGCGACTGAATTCTGACCGGGTTATTTAACCCGAGGCGTGCCATCGGGGCAACAGGAATCACCTGCGAGTGAGCTCAACTGAAAGGCCGGATCGGATCAATTGTGTCAATAATTACTCGGGATCGACCGGTACGCGCTTGACTCGGCCAATTCGCGACATACAAATGAATAGTCGGTGTAGTCGTTGCGCTCATCATCCATTCGCAAACGCCATTATATCCTTCATTCATTTCTGCGCAATTCACCGCCTGTTGCTTTGACGCTGCATTTTGATGTTTCCTGACTCTCGATGTTCCATGACATCGCGCGGTACCGTACCGCGCTCATAGCTCCTAGCCTACAGCGGAGATGCCGCCATGACCCCCACCTTGCGCGCATGTTCTTCGCCCACCTTGCGATGGTGGGTCCAACGCAACCCGGCATACGTTCTCAGCGCTGCCTGCATAGCGTGGGGAGCGAGAATGCTCCTTGTCCCAGATCAGAAACCGCCAGCCGGCGACTTCGTTCTCATCCTCACCACGCTCACCGTGCTCCAGGCATATGAAATGCTCGTGACATCGATTCTCATCGCGCTGCGTCACAACATTCGAGCGCCCGAAGATCAACCGTCGATCCTGATCATTGGCACGATTTTCTGGACCGGTCCGCTGATCGCAACGATGGAGATGACAGCCGCCAACCCGACCCTGGGGTTTGCGTTGGCGCTGGGCGCGGTTGCGATTGCGATCGGTGAAGTGATGTGCGTGGCCAAGACGTTCGGTTGGAAGTTGGGCCGGGCAACCGTCGTTTCAACCTTCGTCTTTTTGTTTATCGTCGCCATGGCGCAACCGGTGCTGCGCGAATCGATGGGCGAGGAGGGCGTCAACGAAGTTCTGCTGTATGCGCTCTGGTGGGTCGTGGCGGGAGCGATCTTGTTGAGCGGGATGTTTGTTACGCGCGTTGAAGATTTGCGAGTGTGCGGTGGGCTTGTTGCCGCTGCGGCTGGTGCTGCGATGCTCCATTTGTTTGCGATGAATCATGCCTTCGTTGGTCATGCACGGGCGTTTTATGTTGTGCCAGTGTTGGCTGCAATCGCCATGGTAGCGCTTCGATTTCGGGAACGGTTCGGCAACCGCGAATGGCTTGGGGCAATCCTTTGTTTGCCGGCGCTTGGTATTGGGTTGTCGGTGGATCGGTTCTCGAATGCCGTCTCCTTTGATGGTGCGTTTCTCGTCTACGTCGACCCGTTATTCATTGCGTTTATGTTGGCGGGAATTGTCTGGTGGCGCGGGCACGTTTTGCTTGGCTGGGAATACCTGCGACACGCTGCGGCGATCGTGCTGATTTGGACGGCGACGCGCGGAGCATTCCTGGACTTGGAGCGACGCGGGGTGACGTCTGATTTCTTTGGCGATCTGCTCGACAACGGTCAGCAGGGGGTTGGCCTGCTGGTAGCCGCCTGGTATTTGTTTGCGATCGCGTGGTTTCGCCGCTCGCGGGCACTTTGCGCGGTCGGTTTGATTCTGAACCAAATCGTGATCTCGAAATTGCTTCCCGAAGTGTGGTCTGACTCCGATTTCGTATGTGTCGCAACTGCCGGTTGGTCGGCGCTGCTGTTCACGCACGTTGTGGTCAAGCGAATCAGCCTCGCGTGGCGACTGGTTCCGATCACCTTCCTCGTGGTGGCCGGATGGGCGTTTGTCGTCGAGTCGAATTCAGCTCTTGAAGCGCATATCGCCAAAGTACACTGCGGCGCAATCATCGTCGTATTGATGGCGGCTGGTTTCGCCATGCCGTGGACGAGATATCGCACCGTCGCGACGGTCATCGCTATCTTCAACGCAATCCCGCACATCATCCATTGGGTCCGACACCATCCCCAAGGACCAGCCACCACCGTGATCATCACGGGGTTTGCCTTGCTCGCCGTTGCGGCCATGATAAGTTGGAACAAGCAATCGCTGCTGAGCACGGACGAACTGTCGCCAGAATGCACAGATAGCAGCGATGCAATCGAAAGTGTCGCAGAAGGATGAGCCAATTAATGTCACTGGATGATCAGGGATTCACAATCATTGATAACGTCGTCAGTACAGCCGCATGCGACGAATTGATTGAGAAAATCGACAATCTTGGATCGGCGTCGGCAGGTTCTCGACGACTGCTCGATCACGTTTGGTGCCGACAAATCGGAAACCAGATTCAGTCCACGTTGGTTGACCGATTGGTTGTGATAAATCAACTCATACCAGTTCAGTGTACGTACTTTCATAAAACGCCAACAAGCAATTGGCTTGTGACATGGCATCAGGATCGCAGCATACCCGTTGCAGCTCAACTGGATTCGCCGGGGCTAACGGGGTGGTCTACCAAGGAAGGATTGATATTCGTTCACGGAACCGACGAGATTCTTTCGCAGATGATCGCCGTGCGTCTGCATCTCGATGACTCCACGTCAACCAATGGACCGCTTCGTGTTGTTCAGGGTTCGCATCGCTCAGGTACGCTTTCCGAAAACGAAATCGAGCCAATGCGTCGGGAGCGCGGTGAATCAACGTGCATCGTCCCCAAGGGCGGGGTGCTGGCAATGCGGCCATTAATCTTGCACGCTTCTTCGAAATCAAAGTCTGAGGAACCGCGCCGCGTATTGCATTTTCTTTTCGGCCCCCAGCGACTTTCGCATGGACTCTCGTGGGCCTGCATCGGTTCAACCTAATCGGGTTCCACCGGTTGGACGCCGGCGAGTCTTGCGATGGATACGCACTCCGGCACCATGTTGGCCGCCTCCAGGTACAGCTCGGCGGCGCGGGTATGGTCGAGTTCGCGTCGGGCAGCATGGCCCTCAACGACCAGCGGCCTTGAATCCCTCCAGCGAGACCAGTTCAATTCGATGTCGGCTTCCATCGCCGGATCGTCCAACTTGATCCAGTCTTTGCGGGGCTTCGATTGGCTGTTGAGCATTGCGCGGAGATTGTGGGTCAGCGTTTCCTTATAGAAACTGGCGTGCGTGGCGTAGTCGAGAATCGGCTTGTCGTCGGTGTGCAGTGGGGCGTCTCCGACGAAACGGGCAACCTCCTCTTCGGTCAACAGAACCGATGCGGCGAGGTCGTATGGATTGGTGATGCCGACTTCCTCCAAATCGTAGTACACGTCGGGAATGGTCATTCGCGATTGCCAATCTTTGATGTCGATGTTCAAAGGTTCGGGGGTGCCGATGACCACCACGAAGTAATTCAAAATGTTGCTGAAGTACCAGACGCTCGTGTTGGGGAATACTTCGTGAAAGGATTGGATCACTATCTTGAGCGCGTCTTCGTCAATACCGGCGACCGGTACCCAGGCGGCAGCGACGCCGTTGGACGTGAGATTCTCTTTGATCAACTCAAAGCACTCAACGGTGTAAAGATTGCCGTTGTTCTTGTATTGCAAACTCGTCAGATCATCGACAATGGCGTCGTACGGATCCTTCGCCAAATGAAACCAACTGCGGGCGTCATCCAGGATGAGCTTGAAGTTACTTTTATATTGGCCGAGACCTTGATCCAACCCCACGCTTCCGTGGTTTTGCCTGAAAAACTGCCGCGAGGCAGCCGGCACCGCGATTTCGATTTCGACACAGTGTGTTTCGACG
>BQJS01000082.1 GCA_021604825.1 Phycisphaerae bacterium
CATCGTTTAGTTGCCACGATGCCCCGTGATCGTCCGAACGAAACAAACCACCCGGCAGCGTACCACACCAAAGCAAGCCCGGCCGATCCGCCCCGCCACCTTCCAGCGCCCAGATCAACTCCAAACTGCAAGGGATTTCGATGCCGCGATTCGGATCTAGAATGGGTTCAACATCATCGGGTCGCTCCGGATACGCCGGCACGGCGATCTCTTGAAACGTAGCCCCGCCATCTGTCGAGCGATGCATCTTCGGACCGAAATGTCCGTGCCCAACGGCTGCATACACCGAACCATCGCGCGAATCGGGCAACACCATCGTCACCGAATCACCCAGAAACACCGTCGCGCCAACAGACCAGCCCGAACCGCTGCGGTCGATGCGAAACAAACCCTTGCGCGTGGCGACGAACATTTGATCACTCATGGACTGTGCTCCACCGAATTGACGAGAGACATGGTGGGCACAGCCCACCCTACGATTGGCAATCGCTAACCACCGGACAGCGCTTGCATGATGTACACCGACGCACCATCGGGAACGGGATCGCTCAGGCTAATGCGATCCTTGATCTGGGCGCCGTTGACAAACACGGTCATGTGTTTGCGAACCGCACCCGCATCATCCAGAACGTAACTGCGGGCTTTGCTGTTGGATCTAAACACGGCGTCCAACACCTCGCGCACGCTTGATCCATCAACCGCACAAGGTGGACACTCGACGTGTCGTTGAATGTTGTCTGTGAATGCAACGTTGATCATGACCAACATCCGAGAACTCGGTGATCATTGACGGCGCCCAATGCTTGAAACATCTTAACGCGAAGACTTAGCCATGTCTTCTTTTGATTGCGATACGTGCATTGCCACGCATCAAATCCTTGAATAAGTGATTGTAAACGCAATCCTCACTGCTGGCCCTGCTCGGTTTGAACATCGAATAGCGCCGAGGCGGCGGTTTGAATTTCCGCTGGAGCCATGTCGCGCAAGTGAGTCGTGATCCCCCACTCGTGGCCAAAAGGATCTCGCACCCGGGCGAATCTTTCACCCCAAAACATATCCGTTGGCTCTAAGAGAACCTGTGCGCCGCTGTCCTTCATTTGAGCCACCAAGGCGTCGCAATTATCCACGTAAAGGTGAATGGCCACCGTCGTAGCCCCCAGCGATCCGGGACTTGGTGTACCGCCATGCTCGGGCAATTCTTCGCTCAAGAAGAACCGCCCGTCCCCCACCCGAAATTCGCAGTGCATGATTCGGCCATCTGGCATCCGTAGCAACAACGACGGATCGGTTTCGAAGACACGGGCGTAGAAATCAACCGCCTGCCCGGCGTCGTTGACGCTCAGGTAGGGAACGAATTCTCGGAATGCCATTGCAATCTCACCTTCAATACTAAATCGCGGAATCTGTCGCGTTCCCATTCGAAGACACTAGGCCACGGGGGCTTCAGCGCTGAATACGTCACCGATGACTTCTTCGATGGGAATTTCTTCGATGGCGATATCATCGACTGTGTAATTCGCCAAGAAATGCCCGGTAAGCTCGGGCACCTGTGCGCGATCGACCTTGAGCGTGACCGTTGGCGCGGCGAGTTCCATCACTTCACCAAACCTCTCGAAATCGTCGGGCATTTGATCTTCGTGGAAACGGAACTTGATGATCTTGTGTTGGCTGAAGCGTTCAACGATTTCGTTAAGTTTCCCGTCGAAGACGAGACGGCCATGATTGATGATGACGACGCGTTGGCAGAGCGCTTCGATGTCCTGCATGTAGTGGCTTGTCAGCAGCACGGTGATGTTTTTATCGCGATTGTACTGCCTGAGGCACGCGCGGATGTTGGCCTGCGAGACGACATCGAGCCCGATCGTCGGTTCATCGAGCAGCAGCACCTTCGGCGAATGCAACAATGCCGCGACGAGTTCCATCTTCATCCGTTCGCCCAACGACAGTTCGCGAACGGGCTGCGACATCAAGTCGGCGATCCCGAGCAAGCCGGTCAATTCCTCGATGGTATCGTGGTAGCTCTGATCCTCGATCAGATAAATCTCTTTCAGCAACCGAAACGAATCGACGGCTGGCAAATCCCACCAAAGCTGATTCTTCTGGCCCATCACCAACGCGAACTGCCGCCGGTAGGCATTCTCGCGCTTCCACGGCACGTGCCCGAGTACGGTCGCCTCGCCCGACGTCGGAAAGATCAAACCGCTCAGCATCTTCAACGTCGTGGTCTTGCCCGCCCCGTTGGGTCCGAGAAACCCGACGATCTCGCCCTCGCCAATCTCAGCCGAAATGCCGTCGACCGCTTTCACGGTCCGATACTCGCGACGGACGAAACCCTTCAGCGACGCAATCAAGCCTTCTTTCTTGGTGTGAACGCGATAGGTCTTACGCAGGTTGTTGATTTCAATGATGGGCATCGACGTGATTTTACCGGACGCCGTATGTTTGACCAGCCGCACGCCAATTCGGTTCGGATTATCGCACCCATATCTGCACCGCTCGCATCGTAATATTGACCCGTTGGTCCACCGATATCAGGGTTGAGAAAACCTTTGGAGAGTGGGAAACATGCAAGTCGCTTGTCCATATTGCACCGCACCCAACGAACTGGACGACCAGATCGCCGGCCGCACCACGCGCTGCCCCAAATGCGGCAAGTCGTTCATCGCCCCCGACGAACTCGCAAGCAAGGGCCAACACCACACGTTCATTCCGTTTCCGGTCGCGTCGGTGGTCCTGCTGCACTTTGTATCGGGCGGGCTCTTCACCTTGATCTATATAAACCAGTTGCACGAACGGATGCCCCGCCTTCGCCAGAACGATCCGTCAGCCACCGTGGCGCTCGGACTTTGTTTTGTCCCGTTCGTCAATCTAATCTGGTTTCTGTTCAGCTTTCACCGCCTCTGCATCCGCATCGACGAGCAGCGCCGATTCAACGGCCTGGAGCAAGCCGCCCCCACTTGGCTGGCACTGCCCTTGTGCTGCCTGCTCATCACAACGGTGGCAGCCGCTTTCTTCGTTCAGGGCGGCGTGTACCTGCTGATCCTCGTCTCCGCCAGTCTGCTACCTCTGTTCGCCGCCCTGGTTCAAAACGCGGTCAACGGCTTGTGCGAACGCGAAGTCAACGCCTCGCTAGCCACTATTTGAAATCCCGTCACAGCAAATCTGACAAGCAAGATTCACGAACCCCGTGCCACTGCTCTGTGAGCAGTGCGTTTTGAGTCCAACCATATCGACCCAGCACTGCTCACAGAGCAGTGGCACACTTGAAAATACCATCCGAATTTGCGCTCTGTTACCCGTTTAACATTGGCGGCTTGGCGTTTAGAATTGGTCGCAACCACCATGAAGAATGCCGATCAAAAAGAACTCATCCGCCTGCGCGACGAAATCCGCGAACACGACCGGCGATATTATGTCCTAGCCGAACCGAGCATCTCCGACCGCGAATACGATCGCCTGCTCGAACGCATCCGCGAACTCGAAACGCAGCGCCCCGAATGGATCACACCGGATTCGCCCACACAGCGCGTCGGTGGCGAACCGCTGACCGGCTTTGAACAGGTCGAGCATGCCGTGCCGATGCTCAGCGTTGACAATACCTACGACGAATCGCAGCTGCGTGAATTCGACCAACGCATCCAAAAACGCCTCGAAGGTGAACCGTACGCTTACCTCGTCGATGCCAAGATTGACGGCGTGGCGATTTCGTTGACTTACGAAAATGGCGTGTTGGTGCTGGCTGCCACCCGTGGCGACGGCGCGACCGGCGACGACGTAACCGTCAACTGCCGGGCAATTCAATCCGTACCCCTCCGACTCAGCGGAAAGAACGTCCCAAAACTCATCGACATACGCGGTGAAATCTATTGGCCCAGAGAAGCCTTTGACGCGCACAACAGGCAGCGCCAAGCCAACGGTGAAGCCCCCTTCGCCAATCCGCGAAACGCCACGACCGGCACGCTCAAACAACTCGATCCGTCGAAGATCGTCGGGCGCGGTTTGGCATTCAGCGCCCATGGTTTGGGACGACTGGAACCGCTCGACAAGTTCCCGGACTCCAACCTCGACCTCTACGAGTTGATGAAATCGTGGAGCATACCGCTCTATCCCAACGTCAAACGGGAGGACAGCATCGATGCGGCGATCGAAGTCTGCAACGCGTTTGGCCAACAGCGGGCGACGCTCGGTTACGAAGTCGATGGCATGGTTCTCAAAATCGACTCGCGCCAGCAGCGCGAACGCCTCGGCAATACCAGCCGCTATCCCCGTTGGTGCATCGCCTACAAGTACGAAGCCGAGCAAGGCGAAAGCGTACTCCTCGACGTCGATTTCCAAGTCGGCAAACTCGGCACAATTACACCGCGCGCAAGGATGGAACCGGTGCAATTGGCTGGCACCATTGTTCGCCACGCATCGCTGCACAACTTCGACCAGGTCGAACGGCTCGACGTACGCATCGGCGACACCATCATCGTTGAGAAAGCCGGCGAGATTATTCCGCAGGTCGTGCGCGTGGTGACCGAGAAGCGACCCAAGAATGCCAAGCCCCTCAAGCGACCCACCAAGTGCCCAGCCTGCGGCTCACCCGTCGAACAGGATGAAGGCGGGGTGTACCTGCGCTGCACCAGCATCGACTGCGTCGCCCAACGCAAGGAACGCCTGATATACTTCTGCCACCGCGACCAGATGGATGTCGAAGGCGCGGGTAAAGTCCTAATCGAACAACTCGTTGATGCGGGATTGATCAAAGATTGCGCCGACTTCTACACGCTCCACAAGAAGCGCGACGCCATCGCAAACATTGAACGCATGGGCGAGCAAAGTACCGACAACTTTCTCGCGGGCATCGAACAGAGCAAGCAGAAACCGCTCTCAAAACTGCTCGCCGCACTCAACATCCGCCTCGTAGGAAATTCGACAGCCGCTGCCATCGCCGAGCATTTCGAGAACATCGATGCAGTCATGTCAGCCAGCGTCGACGATCTGCTCGAAGTCGACGGTGTCGGCGACGAGTTGGCCGCCAGTGTCCAGTCATTCCTCGAAAACGAATCCAATCGCGAAGTCATTCGACGTTTACGTGATGCCGGCGTGAACGTCACACAACCGAAGAAAACCACGGACAGCTCAGGACCATTCGCAGGCAAGACCGTCGTCGTCACCGGCACACTCGAAGAACTGACCCGCAACAAAGCCCACGAATTGATCGAGTCGCTCGGTGGAACCGTCACCAAATCCGTCAGCAAGAAAACCGACCTGCTCGTCGCCGGCGCAAGAGCCGGATCAAAACTCAAAAAGGCCGAGAAACTCGACATTGAAGTGATCGACGAATCAGAATTCATTCGGCGTACAAACTCTTGAGCACATCCGGAAACTCAAAAAACCACTCAAATTGAGGTGTTCTGAGCGCGTTGCCCCTCGTTGGGCCGATCGCTACAATGCCGCCTTCATTAGAGCAAATCAGCGCGCTTTGCGAGTATCTTCTCTGGAGGGATCATGAAAATCCTCGTCACCGTCAAGCCCGTCGCCGATCCAAACACACCGCCAGCCGCATGGATCGAATCCGAACAGGGCAAGAGCGGTTCGGTCAATTACGTCGCCAACTATTTCGACCTGATCGCCGTCGAGCAGGCCATCCAATTCAAAGATGCGGGCGTCGATGACATCTGCATCGTCTCCGTCACCGACGAATCGAAGATGGCCCAAGTGCGTTCGGCGATCGCCATGGGTGCCAACCGAGCCACGCTCATCGACCCGGAAGATCGGAAACTCGGGGCGTATCAGTTGGCCGCTGCCATCGCACACGTGGTCAAAGAAGAAGAACCGGCATTCGTGCTGATGGGCAAGCAAGCCACCGACGATGACGCCTCGCAGGTCGGTCCGATTCTCGCGGGGATCCTCGGTTGGCCGCAGGCGACGTTTGTGTCGCAGATCGAATTCAATGACGACAAATCGCGCGTGAAGGTTGGGCGCGAAACCGACGAAGGCGTCGAAGTGCTCGACGTGAAACTGCCAGCCGTCATCACCTGCGACCTTCGCTTGAACGAACCACGCTACGCCACGCTACCGAACCTGATCAAGAGCAAGAAAGCGCCAATGGAACGGTTGAAGTTCAGCGAGTTGGGCATCGACGATAACCCGCGCGTCACCGTCGAAGGATATAGCCTGCCCGAAGGCAGGAGTGGCGAGGCCAAGATGGTCGCCGATGCGAATGAGTTGGTGGCCACGCTGAAGGAAATGAAGTTAGTCGATTAGCTGCAACCAAGCACGGAGTGTAGGGTGGGCCGTGCCCACCGCCGTTCGTGCGTCAACAACATGGTGGGCACGGCCCACCCTACGAACAATCAACCCGCGTTACCTTAACGCGGACCACCTGTGGAGTCATCCAAGTGAAAATCCTCGTCGTCGCCGAGATGCAACTGGGCAACCTCAAACCATCCAACCGCGCCACCATCCGCATGGCCCAAGACCTCGCCGCCCAAAACAGTGGCACGTTTTCGATGGTACTCATCGGACATCAATTGGCCGACGCTACGAACGAACTGAATCAATACGGCGCGAAAAAACTATTCGTCATCGATGCGACTACATTTGAACATTACCTCGCCGACAGTTTGGCCGATGCAATCTGCAAACTCGTCAAGGAACACGGATTCGATCGCGTACTCGGTGGTGAAGCAACTACTGCCCGCGACTTTTTCCCCAGGCTGGCTGGCGCACTCGATGCCGGCATGTGTCGTGGCGTGTGCGGTTTGACGCAGATTGATGGCGCAACTTGCTACCAACGTCCGGTCTTTTCGGGAATGGCCCTTCGCACCGAACGCATCCATACTCCGATTCATGTCATCACCGTCGATCCAACCGCAATGGACGAACCGAACGCGGGCGACGCCGGTGAAGTCGTAGCATTCGATGCAGGGGTTTCTGCCGGTGAAAACGTGAAATTCGTAGAGCTTCAGCGAGCCGCCTCCGAACGCCCGGACCTCAGCGTCGCCGATCGCGTCATTGGTGCAGGGCGCGGCATCAAGTCGGCTGACTACCTCGACACGATCGGAAAACTCGCCGACAAACTGGGAGCAGCCGTCGGCGCAACCCGCGCCGTCGTCGACGCGGGCTGGCTACCCAACGAATTTCAAGTCGGCCAAACCGGTAAAGCCATCGCCCCGAAACTCTACATAGCCATCGGTATCAGCGGCGCCGTCCAGCACGCAGCCGGTATCCGCGGCGCAAAAACAATCGTAGCCATCAACAAAGACGCCGAAGCCCCAATCTTCAAAATCGCCGACGTAGGCCTCGTCGCCGATCTGTTCGACGCAGTACCCCAATTGATTGAAAATCTGTGAGCTGTCGCGAACATCGGAGCGAGCGATCCGGAGCTTGACTTATCCGTGGCATCATTGTTTCAGGCGAAAGAGTTACACAAACTTCAGCCGCTCATTGCATGAATATAAATCCACCTTCTCCAATGAACTCCCCTGGAATATAGACCCGGCGATAAAGGCTATCATCGCGTACTACATAGAGAGGCTTTTGCATTCCAAGCGCGATCTTTTTGGCCATCCGCATGCGCTCGCGTGCGCGCCATCTGGTGGGAAGCTTCTTTGTGGCTTCGCATTGGACAAGGAACATATCTTGAATATCGTCGATCGCGTACACTGAAATCTTGCGCAATCCAAGCTCGTCCATAGAGAATGGTATCTTCGCCTCTTCAAAATATTCCTCAGGATCTGGGGGATCGTCATAGGTAAACATGTCGAACTGAACGCTTTCGACATAGTCAACGATTTCGGACTCCGTTATTTGCGGCGAAGTAAAAGCGTTTTGAACGAACTCTCGCGTAAAGCGCTCTCCCTGGTTGTGGTACCAGTGGACTTGCAATTGAGCACTCTTGCGCCAGTGCGGAGCCGGATTGAAATAGCTTACGATCGAATCGTACAGGTCGCTGTCTTTGTCAACGAGTCGATGATGATCCGGCATCGTCTTGTAGGCTTGAAGCGCATCGAAATTGAACAGAGTCAGATTCTCTTGAATCAACGCTACGATCTTGTTGCATTCGGCAGGCGAAAACCTATCGCGTGCATTTGGCCGACTATACGGAATGTGATGAACTTCCGGGTGTAATCCGAATTGTCCGTCGAAACATTCGCCGTACTCGGTCGTACGATGAACTGACACCTCATGCGGACGATAGCGCCACATGGAGAAAACGTATTCATTGATTCGGAATTCGTTTTGCATTTGTGGCTCGCGTCGGGTTAGTACGTACGTAAGTTTTGGCTTATCGTGCCGCGCCTGTCAATTTGATCGCGAGGGTTGAGCTTGGGTGCCCCGCCCTTTCAGGGTGGGGGACTGTGGTACACGATAGACTTCAGTTCTAGAGCGGTTTCAATCCAGGCATGGCGTTCTTCTTGCCATCTTTGCGCATTACTAGATCGTTGATTCGTCCTGACCGATTTCGCATTCCCCTGGATTCCCGCGTGCGCGGGAATGACGACTATGCGCATCGCTATGTTTGAACTTAAGGCGATCTATAGCGATCCTTCATGCTCCAGATGAGCGAGTGGACACCCCTCGCAGTTCGCAACGGCCTTGCAATGGCGCTTGCCAACTTCTACGAACAAGGCGTGATATTCGTTGAACAGTTGAACGTCCGGTTGAAGCGAATCCATGAACAACCCGCGCACTGTTTCGTAATCTGTTTGCTCAGGTTCGATCAAGAAGTGTCGACGTAGTACGCGTTTGGTGTAGGCGTCCACCACGAATGTTGGATGGTTACCGGCGTAGAGCATGATCGCGTCGGCTGTCTCTGGTCCGATGCCTTTGAGCGCCAGCAATTTCGTTCGCACGCTGTCCAACTCACCTGACAGCGCGGCACCAAGACTGCCGTTGTGTTCTTCCACCAACCACCGCGCGAACGATTTTAGGTATGCGGCTTTCTGACGGAACGTGCCTGCCGACCGGATCAACTCGGCCAGCGCGTCTTCTTCCAACCCGTCGATCGCGTGAAACGTCAGGCGCCCGGCCCGCTTCAACTCCGCGATGGCTTGCTCAACATTGGTCCATGCGGTGTTCTGCGTGAGGATCGCCCCGATGACCACTTCTTCCGCCGAGTCGGCTGGCCACCATCCCTGCGGACCGTAGGCCTTGTGCAAGCAATCGTAGATCTCCATCAACGCCTTGGCGGTCTGGGCAACATTCGGTTTCGCAACATCGTGTTTCATCGGCGTGATTTTATCCCCTTGCAACGTGAAACGAAATTGGCACGATATGGAATCATGGCCACCTCACGGACGAGGAACACCAAAAAGAAAGCGCAAGGAAGCTTGACCCCGCGGCTACTCACCAGCCCGCTGGAGTCACTCGTCTTTCTGCTGCCGTTTATTCTCTTCTACGAAATCGGTTGCCTGCTCATCGAACCCGACGTATCGGTGTCAGCCGGCCAACATCGCGTCGTCGCGTTTAACCTGCTTCAGATATTCTTCGAGTTGTTCGGATCGACGGGCGCATGGATGCCCGGATTAGCCGTCATCGTCATCCTGCTTTGCACCCACGCAGCCAGCAAGAAACCGTGGCGCGTCCGTCATCAAGTGGTCGGGGCGATGTACGTTGAGTCGGCAGTCTTCGCGCTGCCGCTGATGGGCTTCAACTTCCTGCTCAGTGCCGATTCCATGGGTGCGAGCGTACCCCGCAACTTATTGACTGAATCCATCCTCGGCGTCGGCGCGGGCATCTATGAAGAACTTGTGTTCCGCCTGGTGCTGATTTCCGTGGTCAGCATGATTGGTGCCGACCTGCTCGGATTGCCTGCGAAGACCACAACGATCATCGCCGTCATCGTCGCCGCCCTCGCATTCTCGGGCCATCACCATCCACCGATGGGCAGCGAACCGTTTTCCACCGAGAAGTTCATCTTTCGCGCATTGGCCGGCGCGTACCTCGGCACGGTATTCATATTGCGTGGATACGGACCAGCCGCCGGAACCCATGCGGCGTACAACCTGCTCGTCATCGCAACGACTTAAGCATTCTTACCATGCGTGTAAAAAGAAAGCCGGAGTCCTTCGTCCTGAAGAACCCCGACTCAAGAGAGAGAGCATGTCATATTCGTATTGTTAAACGCGAGCGAATCTCCGGCGCAAGACCCATCAGCCAATCCTTGGCCGCCCTGGTTTCATCGTGCTACGCCGAGTTTTCGATACGTTCCTGAATTTGAAAAGTGCCAGGGGCATGACCGGTTCAAGGGCACGCTCGGCCACCTTGCGACTCCCCCATCGTCGTGAAACTTAGAACGGTTCACTCCCCCACCGACGCACGTTCAGCGCCTCGGTTCAAACGGACCGATTCACTGACATTCGATGAGTCTTCTGGATACCAAAGCAAGGTGACTGGCTGGAAAGGCTTCTCTCTCGACCTCCCAAGTCGTGCCTCTCACTGGACAACCGATGTCGCCCCTGACACCCATTCTTAGGCGAGGTCGTGCGGCATAGTCAAGTTGATAATGCCCCACGCTTCAATGATTAAAGGCACGTCCGAGAAGGTCTGCACGGATCGCATCGGCAGTAACGATTTTGCGGGCTAATTCGCGGGCGTCGGCGCTTGCCAAACGACTTTCCCGTCCATGATGGTCATGTGGCTTTCGGTTTGCCTGATTTGTTCTGACGTTGCGCTGAGGATGTCGGTGTCGAGGATCGCGATGTCGGCGAGCTTTCCGACTTGGATCGTTCCGAGTCGATCTTCCATAAACGCGGCAAACGTCGGCGCGACGGTGTAGCAGAACAGCGCCTGCTCTAACGAAATGCGCTGACCGGGTATCCAAACCTTTCCGTCAAGCGTCTCACCCCGGCGGGCGGTCATGATCGCTTCAAACGGGTTGGCCGCCACCACCGGCGTGTCGCTTCCGAAACACACGACTGCCCCACTCTTGATCAAATCCTTAAACGCATACGACGTCTGCGCTCGCTGGCGACCGATGGCTGCTTCTGCGTAGCGACCATCATCGGCTTTGTGATACGGCTGCATGGATGCGATGACACCGATGTCGGCGAAGCGTTCGATATCCTCTGGCAACAAATGCTGGCAGTGTTCGACGCGATGCCGCCGATCACTGGCCGATGGGAGCGACGCGTAGATATCGAGGATTTCGTGGTTGGCTTGGTCGCCGATGGCGTGGACAGCCATCTGTAAATTGCGATCGTGCGCCCATCGAATGTCAGCCGCAAACGACTCGAGATCGCTCGCGTGACCCGAGTGCAAGCCGCGCGGGTTCTTGGCGTCGGGCTCCGCATCGGTGTATGGGTGTTTCATGCAAGCGGTGCGACTCCCCAACGATCCATCCATGTACGCCTTGAACCCAGCGATGCGAAAACGATCGTCGGTCAGCGGAATGATCGCCTGCATCGTCGGCAACGTTTTCTTGAAATTGGTTGTTTCGACGTAGCTTCTGATGCGGACAGACAATGCGTCTTTTCGATGGGCAGTTAGAAAGATCGGCAAGTCATCCGGCTGACTCATGTCGTGAATGCTGGTGATGCCCCAGGCATTCATCGATTGCATCGCCATCTGAAGCGCCCGCAAGCGCGCTCGCTTGTCCTCCTTTGGAATGCGTTTTCGCACCAAACCCATCGCCGCGTCTTTGAGGACACCGGTCGGTTCGTTGGTCGCAGGGTCGCGCACAATCTCGCCACCGGGCGGGTCAGGCGGTCCGTTGCGATCGATGCCCGCAAACTTCAGCGCCATCGAATTTGCCAATCCCTGATGCCCGTCCATGCGACTGAGAAAGACCGGCACGCCTTGCGTCACCGGATCGATCCATTCCTTGCGCGGTGGCGATGGATCGTCCCAACTGTCCACGCTGTATCGACCACCGAGCAACCACTGACCCGGCGACAGTTTCGTAACAGCCGCTGTGATGAGTTCGACGAACCCCTTGCGGTTGCGGGCATTGCGCAGGTAGATGCGTTGAAGTTGCAAGCCCGTTGCGATGATGTGCGTGTGGCTGTCGGTGATGCCAGGAATGACCCGCCGCCCGCCGGCATCGATGACCCGCGTCCGATCGTTGGCCAGCGCCGCAATCTCCTGCGAAGTGCCCACCGCCGAAATCCGATTCTTGGTGATTGCTATTGCTTCCAACTCAGGCGCACTGGGAATGCCCGTCCACACCTGGCCATTGACGATCACCATCGTCGGCGGAATATTCTTGGCAAATGGCTCCTCACCCTCTTGCGCCAATGCGGGGGCAGCCCCCCAACCAGCGACACTGACGGCCACCGCGACCAAAACCCCGAATCCAGATCGAATCAATCGCGTCATCATTGGATGAATCCACCTTTCCAACCAAATCTCAGATGCCAGCCACCCGGAAACATGCACGAACTCCGCTCCGTTCAACCTCGCACGACGCCTCGCGACAACGCCAGCCGCCACTCTTGGTCAACTCTCGAAAAATCCGATAACATGACCATCGGCAAATGCAATGGTGCCGACCTAGCATACACGGGTCGGATGTCACGTGGAACAAGACGAAAGCCGCAACCGGCAAAGCGAGGAACGCAATGGTAACTGTAGGCATGAACTATCAGGTGCTCGAAGGCAAGGGCGAATTGTTTGAAAGCGTCTTCAACAAGGTCATCGGGATCATGGAAAAGATCGACGGCCACGTGAAGACCGATCTGTTTTCCAAAATCGATGATCGCAACTGCTACCTCATCATGTCGGAATGGTCCGACCGCGGCGCGTTCGACGGATTCATCGCCTCCGACCAATTCCGCAACGTCGCCAACTGGGGCAAAGAAGAAGTCCTAGCCGGCCGCCCATCACACGAGTACTACGGCAACGACACCCAACCCGCCAAGCCAGCCACAGGTGGTTGCCCCGTCGCGCACTAATCCAGATACCAACCGACATTCAGTTAACAAGAAGTGTGCACTGGGTGCTTGCCACCCGGTGTTTTTTTGTGCCTATTCCGAATGCCAACGCCATAGATGGGGATGAATGATGCATTCAAAACCCATTCCTTGTATCTGGTTGGGCGTATCGGTAGATTGAAATTGGTAGCGGGGCGGATCGCCTGTTGCCCAAGGCTTGACGTGGAAGGCCAAGGGCAGATCGCTTGCGGGAACACTCGCTGTTTGTTCGGCCGTGCGGCGGTTTCTGGGAGTTTCAAATGAAATTACAGATCATTTGGATGTCATTGATCACGCTGCTTTTTGTATCGCCAGCGAAAGCAGACATCATCGTAGGAGATATTGTTGGTAGAATCTCCGCATTCGACATCGCGTGGATGTCTCAAAACGGTATTAACCATTTCAGCGAAGGTGATATCGTCGTAATTTCCTTCACTTCATTGTTGGACGACGTGGATGTCGACGATCGAGAAACGCGAGGCGAATATCCGAACGCGATTCAGGAAGTGCATCTTTCAGTCGGGAGCTTGACGGCATCGGCGAGCAGCGGGTCAGTCTATGTGGGTGACAACCGTGGATCCAGCAATGAACCGTACGATGCTTTTTCGTTTGAATCCGCCGAATTTGATGAGGTTTCTGGATTGCCACCGGGGTTCTCAATGTACTCGGTGGGTGCGATCTTTCAAGATGACACATCAACGATGTTCGACAGTGACTCTCTAACTGATGCGTGGGATGCGTTGTTGACGACCAGCGATCCATTCATGTACATCGAATTCTCTTTGTGGTCGGGTCTTGGCATAGGAATTACACCAGAGATCATCTACCAAAATGTTGAGCGTGTGATTCCGGAGCCCTCGTCAGGCGTTCTGGTCGCTGCCATGTTCTTTTGGGTTACTCGACGGTCAAGGCGGCAGGCCCTATCGATTCAGAATCTCCGCAGGATCGTCCGATCCCGCACCATCGCCCAAGAAAAGTATTGAGGTAGAGCGGGACATCAACCCGATACGCCGCCGCCAATTGCCTGCATGCAACCTGAGTTGAGCTACTCGATCACGCTCTCAGACATTGGCACCGACTTGAGATTCCTGTTCGAGCGAAGATCTTTGCGCAGATAGGTCTCCCGCGTCGCCTTATCGTACGCAATAACAAAGCGCTTCGGGCCGGGTTCCTGCGAAGTCTTTAGAAAATCGTAGAGCTGATAGACATGTAGGATCTCAGCCTCCTTGTCGTAGTGCTTCCGCCAAAACACTTCCAGATCATAGTCCGGCCGATAAGGCCGGAGACCAGAGCCTGCTTCCTCCAACACACGAGCTGCATGCAGGTGGGCCATCTGATAGCGCATCTTGTCGTTCCGATTCGAATCGTTCAAAGAACAACCGCACAGAATGGGAATCGCACACGCGATAATCAAAAACGCTCGAATGGCTTTCGTCATTGCGGTCACCTCAGGAGTTATTGAGATCAATGATCTAACCTTCGAGTCTAACTGTGTTGCCCATCATCACTCACCTCGCGCGCATATCTTGCACCACTCGGCAACCAGTAAAACGAATGTGTCTCATCCGAATACGCCATGCTGCGTATCGGCCCCTCCTCGGGTGACCAGCCTTCAGCCAGCGCCCATTCGATTGCATGCCGTATCATTGAGGGAGTGATGTCCAAATCGTGGGCGTACGGATCGATGTGGAAAACGTAGCGTCCTTCCTCGATCCCGACGGTAATGGGCGTTTCAGCCCAAGTCCCGCCTCCGCTGATATGCCACAACCATTCCCGATTGTTGATTCGAATCCTGCGCGTGTGTTTCTTTGGCCATGCCATCAGTCATCCTTGTCGGGTCGATGACCCGACCTACACGCCTCGGTCCCGTTGCTAGTCGTCGATCTCGATTTCGACATGGCCATCGTCAAAATCGACGTCGACGTCCAGTTCGGTTGGCCGATACCGCGTGTAGCCATCCACGATGACGGGGGCGTAAGCGATTTCTTCGTAGATATCGACGTAGTAGATTCTACCCCTGTAGTGAACTTCGTAACAGTCCGGCGGAAGCGCATCGATATAGACGTCGCGTGGAGGCTCGACGACGATGTAGGTTGGCTGGCTGTTGACGATTTCGCGAACGTAGTAGGTGTTGTCGTATCGATAGTAGGGTCGCCCACCGTATTGTACCGTGACGTAACCTTGCGGGAGAAATGCGAGCGTGACGCCGACTGGCGGTCTGACAACACGATAGTAATTATCGTATTGCCGATAGTAGACCCCATCGCAGCTATAGTATCGATGACCGCGATGCGTCACGACAGTGCGATACGACGGCAGCTGTGTCACGTGAATACCATATCGTGGATAATCGCGCACGCGAATGCCACGGTCGTCATGACGATACCGATTATCCGTGGGAAATTGCGAGTAGCGTCGATAATTGCGAACCGATCCCGACGGTGCCCGGTAGCGCCTCGACGTCGTACTGTAGATCCGCCGACTATCGGAAGCTCGATGCTGCGCCATGGTACTTGTCGTGCGCCGAACGCGAACTCGCGATCGACCGTCGTCGTGTCGGCCACCATCGCGCCCGTCTCTTCTGTCTCTTCCGCGATCAGCGCGGCGACCGTCGTTCCGTCCGTTGCCATGCCTTCCGTCCGATTCGTCGCGTTCGCGGTGGTAGCGTACTGAACCGCGCGTCGAGCCCCGCCCCTGCCGAGCCCGGGCCCCTTGTCGCCCTTTAGACCGCTCGCGATCATCCGCTCGGTTTCGATCATCGGGCCGCTCTCGATCATTGGAACGGCCTTGCGCCGAACCTCGATCACCCGACGACCGACGCGACTGCCCACTCGCGGTCTCCGAAAGACTGGCGACGAGAAACATCGCCGCGATCAACATCACGAATCTTTGAACTTTCATGGTATTACTCTCCTTCTCGGGAGTCTGAATCGACTTCTTGAGCATTCGCACCGTCGTTGGTAGCGCCGTCGTTAGCGGCACTATCGCCAGCCGCAGGATCACCGTCTGCCTGGTCGTCCACAAAGCGTCTTAAGGGAACGCTGGCTATGTCAGCCGGCGGCGTTGCGGTAAACCGGGCTGCGTCCAAAGAAGCATCACTATCCCACTCGCGAAATATCGCCGTGTATTGCGGCCGCACATCAACATCCTTGTAAGTGATGACGAATTTCCGCGGCAGGGGTTTGGCCCCCTTTTCGATCCAGATCTGCCAATCAAGCACATCGTTCGAGAATACAATATGGTCGCATGCCTTCTCGGCAACAAACGCATCGCCCAACAAGGCCCCCGAATCTGCCCCCTCCGTCAATGACGCATGCACGTCGCTCACCAGGAAATCAACGAGCGGCGGAGAGACACCGTATTCGTCGAACAGAAACTGGAAGAATTTGTCGAGCGTACCGGGCGTTTCGACCGTCGAATAGATTTTTTGGCCGCGGTCATGCAGCAAGAAGTGCTTACCGTCAAACACGCTCAGTTTGTCCCATCCGCGGTCACCCTGCGATTCCACGCGCAATCCGTTGGGCCGCATGACTTCGACGCGCGATCGACGACCAAGCTGAACCTTCTGCCCATCCGGCTCGACTTCGTCATACATGATCTCAACGCTGAAGCGAAATTTTTGAAGCTTGCTCAGCATGGCGCCCATCTCGCGAATTCGTTTGTCTGCGAGAACGTCGATGCGCGGGATGGCCTCAGCTTCATCGACGGACGTTGCCGTTGCGGGCGTCAACGGTGGAGTTGGCGGTGGCGTTGGTTCGTCTGCAAAAACCTGAAATGACAACAAGCCAAAAACAATTGAACCCAAAACACAGGTGTGTTTGAACATGATCCGATCTCCTTTGGCGACATTATATGCGCGCAGCGCGAATCCCGTCCACACACTCAAGTGCGATTCGCGATTCAGATCTGGGTACGTGAATTCAACTGCTGATGGAATGCCAGCCCAAACGCCTAGCCATGTTTCGCCGCGACGAGTTCTTCGCGTTCAATCATGGCAGCAAGGGCCTCTTCAGGTTCTTCGGCTTCTCGAAGTTTCCCGATGGTTTCGTCGTCGAGGATGCGCATCAACCGGGCAAGCACGTGGAGGTGCTGGCGGTCGTCGTGGCAACAGATTAAGAAGAACAGGCTCGTGAGTCCGCCATAAGGTGACCCGAAACCGATGCCTCTTGGCAATCTTGCGAAACATACGAACGGTTCGGCGCTGACGTAGGGCATCGGCTGGCGCGGGTGAGGGATGGCGATCCCGTTGGGTAGGGCTGTCGAACACATCGACTCGCGCTGTTGGACAGCCGTCAGTAGGCCCGGCTGATCGTAGAGCAACCCAGTCCGGTCAGCCAACCCGCACAACTCCAGCAGCACCGACGATTTGGTCTTCGCGGGGAGTAACAGGTCAATCCCGTCGACGCTCATCAGCGACGTCAGCAAGTGCTGATCGACATCGCGGGTACCGGCTTCACTCATCGCCTTTTCGATATCACGCAGACGCGTCTCCTCCAGATCGAGCGAGATCATGTCCTGTTGCAGCCACTCGGTGACTTCGGCACGATTGAACCGCCACTTGCCCGCCACTTTCTGGGCGGGAAGCTTGCCGCGGTCGGCCATCTTGCGCACATCGCGGGCGTCGAGGCCGACATGCTTAGCGAAATCTTCGAGAGTCATGTTTTGGTATGGCATGGGTTCAGCTCTTTCGATTCAAACTGCTCGACATCATCGTGACGCTATCGGCACTTTGAGTGCCATCCTGTCGGCATTCTGCTTGTTTACCGGTTGAAGTTGCGGATTCAAATGGCGTATGACGTAGTTCTAAGTACCACACGCTTCCTTTTGTTTGAGCCCGTGGCCGCCTTGGTTCCTGTTCAACCCCGACCAGCCAGGCACCGCGGGCTCTATTTGCTTTATCGAAACCCGGTTTATCCAAACCGTTTCAAGCCAGCACCGGCAATCGACGTTCCGGCAACTCACTTCGCCGGATCGCAAGCAATGCCGATGCGGGGGGATCCTAGCAACCCGGTGGGCTGGCGGTCAACTGCCCCGGTCAATATCATCCCGGAATGTTCCCATTTGAAGTCACCGACACCGATTCTGCGTCGCACGCCCGCACGGGTAAGCTCGTCACACCCCATGGCTCCATCCGCACCCCGGCGTTCATGCCCGTGGGCACTTGCGGAAGCATCAAGGGCGTCACCCCCGAGCAACTGGGCACCACCGACACCGACATCATGCTGTGCAACACCTATCACCTGGCCCTTCGCCCGACAGCCGACGTGGTGGCTGAGTTCGGCGGGCTGCACGATTTCATCGGGTGGAAGGGGCCGATCCTCACCGACAGCGGCGGGTTCCAAGTGTTCTCGCTCGCCCAGCTCAACCGCATCGACGACGCCGGCGTCGAATTCAAGTCGCACATCGATGGGGCTGTCCTGACGCTAAACCCCGAACAATCGATCGACATCCAAAACAAACTCGGCGCCGACATCATCATGGCCTTCGACCAATGTCCGCCGCTGCCCTCGACGCCAGAGTTCGTCGCCGAAGCCACCGACCGCACCATCCGCTGGGCCCGTCGCAGCAAGGATGCGCACACACGCGACAATCAGGCGCTGTTCGGCATCGTGCAAGGCGGGCTCGATGTGGACCTTCGGCTACGCTGCCTCGAAGCGATCGCCGAGATCGGTTTCGACGGCTACGCGCTGGGCGGACTTTCGGTTGGCGAATCGTTTAAAGAGATGAGCACCTGTCTCGAAGGCGTCGCCCACAAAATGCCAAGCGACCGACCCAGATACTTGATGGGTGTCGGCATGCCGCGCGACCTGGTAGCAGCCGTCCGCAGCGGGATCGACATGTTCGACTGTGTCTTGCCCACCCGCAATGGCCGCAACGCCTACGCCTTCACGCCGGACGGTTTCTTGAAGATGCGTAACGCCTGCCACAAGCTCGACGAATCACCGCTGGACGCGGCATGCGATTGCTACACTTGCAAGAACTTCTCGCGCGGGTATATCAGGCACCTATTCTTAGCCGCCGAAATGCTAGGCCCGACGCTGACATCAATTCACAACATCCGTTTTTTTCAGAGACTGATGAATCGAATGCGAGAATTGATTCCACAAGGGAAAACAGAGACAATCCACGACGAATTCCCGGTAACGCGGCAGAACGGCAAAGTCGAATGAAGTCATGTAGGGTCCGCTGTGCGGACCGTCGCTGCGCGTTCGTCTCATCGGTCCGCACAGCGGACCCTACATCGCGCAACCGAAATGACAATGAACCCGGCGAAACGAATCATCGCACCCGCTCAAAGGAATAAATCATGCTTCAAACGTTCGCAATGTTAATCGCCCAAAGCCCCGCTCCCACAAAAGCCCCACAACAAGGTTTCCCTCCGATGATTATCGGTTTGGGTATCTTCTTCGTGATCTTCTACTTCATCATGATGCGAGGAAACCGAAAGCAAAAGAACGAACGAGCCAGCCTGCTAGACAACCTGGCCAAGAACGACCGCGTCATGACCATCGGCGGCTTGCTAGGCACAGTCGTCACCATACGCGACCAAGAAGTCGTCCTGAAAGTAGACGAATCCAACAACACAAAAGTCACGTTCCTAAAAACGTCGATCCAGAAAGTAATCACGGACGGCGATTTGAGCACGCCAGAAAAATGATGGCCAAAAGATGTGCAAACCGCGTGCCGAAGGGTGGCCCAGGTCTTCAGACCTGGGGACCTGATTAGACAGCAAAGTCGGGTGCCCTGGAGCCCCATCCATCATGAGACGGGTGGCCCAAGTCTTCAGACTTGGGGTCTCGATTTTGAATCCGCCGTACCGATTCGATAAAATCCACGCATGCCGTCCCACCTGCACCGTCGCGACGAACCTGGCCACACGCATTTCTGGACGGTCTCATGCTACCAACGATTAACATTTTTCTGGCACGATGCCATGAAGCAAATCGCCATCGAAGGTTTGCAAGTATTGCGAGAGCGATTTGACGTTTGTCTCGTAGCGTATGTCATCATGCCCGAACATATTCATGCGATCGTGTACCCGCACGCGAAGGGCAACGGCACGCCCGTCCCCATCTCTCAACTGTGGCACGCGTTCAAGCAGCACGTGGGTTTTCACGGGAAGCAGTACTTGCGAACTCGGTGGACGCGCGACGGCAAGCTTTGGTCAGAGCCGCTCAATGCGTGGGCCCGCGGCAAT
>BQJS01000083.1 GCA_021604825.1 Phycisphaerae bacterium
GTTCCGCGGGTTGGTGGCGCGTGGCTGCGTGTTGGGGGCTGGTCCGCGCGAGATGGGCGATTGCGGTCGCGTTGCTGGCGACGCGGATGTTTGTGGATTGGATGCTTGCGGTCTGGGTGGTCTTGCCCCGGGACGCTGCCCGCCTTTCGAGGCCAACGCAGCCGACAAGAACGAAGCGATTTCTTGAACGTTGCCCAAGCCCTCGCGTTTTTGAAACGAGCCGTCCTGGTGGACGACGATGATCGTCGGATACTTAGTGACGCCGAATCTGGCTACGTGCTTGCGGTTGGGCTTAAAATCCCAGTCCAGCACGCAGTTGATTGTCTCGGTGCAGCGTGAGGCGATTTCGGGCCGACTCATTCGGGTGATCAGTTCATTGGAATCGGCGTCCAGCCACCATTTGTAGAGGATCATCATCTTACGATTCTGGCGCCGGGCGAGATCGACCGCCGATTCGTAGGTGCCTTCCGCGCGAATCAGATAGTCGGTCGGGCGAGGGATGGCTTGATCGATGTTGGGCTTGCGACCTGGTGGCTTGGCATTGGAGATAAACGTCCTGATCTTAACCGGATCGTCAACATCTTGAATCGCGTGATACGTGCTGTCCGGGTGAATGACGATCAGCGCCGGTGGAGCGAGTACACCGTACTGTGCCACGTACTTGCGGTTCGGGTCATACGCCGAAATCAGCGAGCACGGAACGTAGCCCGTCAACAGGTTCATCGTCTCAGGTTGTTCGAGGGCTTCGTTGATCTTTGCGGAACGGACGTCGAGGTGGTCGCGATAGAACAGGAGGATCGGTTTCTCATTCGGCCGGGCGATGCGCTCAGCTTCGTTAAACGTATAGACCCACGCGGGGCCACAACCGACCGACGAAAAGACAACGAGCAGGCAAGCAGCGATCAATCCTGCGCGAACGATTCGTCTCGTGATGGCCGCCATTGATCGGGAGATTGTGCCCAATGGAAAATTCAAACCTTCATGGTTGGATTGCGAGCAAATGGACATCCATGTCCATCGGTCAGATGGTGTCCGAAAACACAGAAATCTGCGTCTCTGGGGTCGGAGTCTAGTGTCGCTGTCCAAGCGATGCAACCATTTTTGATTGACGTCCGATCAGCCCAAAAAATGGGCAGCCGTCCCAATCCCTGGGAGCGACTGCCCATGAGTAGCCGATTTGTTGCAATCGGCGATGGCAACGGTCTCGATTCATTCGAGGCCTGGGTGTTGCCAAATCCCCGGTCGCATTGAGATACGACGGACTATCTGAATTCGCCCGGCGCGATTAGCCAGCGTACTTGACGCCACAACCGTATGGCTTGGTCGAAGCCACTTCGACATCCGAGCCAGCCAGCGATGCTTCGACGGCTTTGGTGACGTAGTTGGTGGCTTCCTTCTTGGAACCGTGCGGGTTGTCGTCGATCGCACCCGAGTAGACGAGGACGCCTTCCTTGTTGATCACGTACATGTGCGGCGTCGTCTTGGCACCGTAAACGTGGCCGACCTTGCCCTCGGCGTCGCGAAGAATGGCATAGGGGAGTTTGACGTCTTTGCTGTCCTTCCAGCGTTTGATCATGTCGTCTGAGTAGCCACCACCGTGATCGGGTTTCGTGCTGTCAATCGCGAGCCAAACGACCTCTTTGTCTTTGAATCCTTCAAAGGTGTTCTGCATGGTTCTTTCCTGCTTTTGATGCCGTACAACAAATGGGCACGTGCAGCAAGTCCATTCTAGAACCACGACTTTCCCTTTGTACTCCGAGAGTTTGTGCTCTTTTCCATCGAGGTCCTTGAGGGTGAATTCAGGGGCGGCTTTTCCCAGCTCGGCGTGGGCATGATCATGCCCGTGCCCCTCGTCTTTTTTATCCTCCGCACGCGCGACCAATGAGAATGCGGCGACGGCGAAAATCGAAAGGCAGAGTGCAGTTGCTTTTTTCATCTTTGATTCTCCATTTGTACGACTAGAAAGCTTCGCGGGGGGGACGAATCCCGCACACACAAACCAGATCTAGCTTGCGACACAGCAAACGGCTGTGCCATTCAATCAAACACGCTAGCCGCGCTTTTGGTGCGGGGCAATTCTCCACCGAATCGGTGTGGTGGCGATAGGGCGCTGGAAACGCCCATGTGAAAACATTATTCGCAGTCAGAGTGAATCGGGCGAGGTTTCGTGGCATGGACACGGGCGAATTGCGGCGTTAAGGTGTCGCGCCGTAACGGAATTGTAACCTGAAAAACACGCGCAGCTGAGATGGATTAGTTGTCGCGCGATTTCACAAATATCAAGGCAAGAAATTATTGTAGGATGTACGGCATTCCCAAGCGTGTCACGATGGTTGGTGGCTTGCGCTATCGAAGCGCGACGCTTCATTGAAGAACTTGGCGGGAATACATTCAAGGACTAGAACGGCGGCTCTTAAAGCACCGGGAAACCAAAGTTGCAGCATCTCAGAAAGGACGAAATGTACATGTTGGGAAAAAAGCGAACGGTCTTGACGGCCATCCTGGTGGCAGTTTTTGCGGTGCCTTGTGTTGCGACCACCATTGAAGAGGTGGACAAGGAGCTTACCGCTGCCATCAAGAAAACGAAGTCGATGAAGGGCAAGATGAAGTCTAACATCGATATTGCAATGAACGGTATGGAGATGAAGAGCGTGTCAGAGTCCACGATCGAATCCGTTCGGGACGGCGACAAGTTCAAAATGCGCACCGAAGGAACGGCAAAGTCCACTCAGAAGTATGGCGGGAATGAGCAGAAAAAAGAGGAGTCGATGCTGTCAATCTGTGATGGCGAGTTTACCTATTCGATGTCAGAGTCGGGTGGCCAAAAGAACGTGACCAAAACCGAAGCGATGTCCGGTGAAGACTTGCCTTGGTCGCATTATGGGGATGATGTAGAGATCACAGTATTGCCAGACGAAAAAGTCGATGGTGCGGATTGCTATGCCGTTGAAATGAAGAGGAAGGAAGGCGCGCCCGGAATGGGTATGGGTAAGATGGTCTTCTATTGCCGCAAAGACTGTGGCATGCTGGTCAAGAATGTTGGGTACACGCCCGAGGGCAAAGTCATGATGACAACCGTCATTACCGACATTGAACTCAATAAGTCAATTCCGGCAGATCGTTTTGTGTTCAAGGCGCCGGAGGGTGTTCAAATCTTGGACATGACCAAGCCCGCGACACCGTAACTTTCGACCGCAACTTTCGATTGAGCGCGGGTGTTTGCGATTGCAGGCCATTGTTGCTAGCGTCGCTTGGTCAGTTTGTAACAAGCAAGCCGCCAAATGTGACGCAAGTACAATAATTGCTGTTTGAAATTCAATTTGCTACTGCCGCAACGTCGTTGGGCGAAGTGTATCGGCACTTCCAACACGTTGCGGCAGTTGCATTTGACGATCAACTCCAGTCCGATCTTGTAACCCAACGGGCTCAACTCATCGTGATTCTGATAGCGATCGCGACGAATCGCGAAAAACCCCGACATGGGGTCGCGGGCGGCCGTAAAGGGGCGTGCCAGCAACGTCGCGAATATGCTATTGAGGCGACGAAACAGGCCCCAATCTGCGTCGGTTCCAGCGCCGTCGACATAGCGACTTCCGATGACAAATTCGACGCCAGGCTTCTGCAAGGCGCTAAGCAACCGCGGGATCATCTCAGGTGGGTGACTCAGGTCTGCGTCCATGCACACCAGCACTTCGCCCTGCGCTTCGTCCAAGCCACGTATGACTGCCGAGCTTAGTCCGCGCTCATCGCGCCGAACGATCACCCGAACCGGATGACCGGTATCGCGCAACTTTTCGACCAGTGGTTCTGTTCCGTCTTGACTGTTGTCATCAACGATCAGCACTTCGTACGCGCCATTGAAATCAACCAGACTTTGCGCAATTCGATCGACAAGCTGTTCGAGATTGCCAGCCTCCCGAAACGTCGGAATGATGATGGATGCGTGGATCATGTCACTCTCGAACAACAGCACAAAGCGAATTCTTACAACGTTTCCCTTCCGATAATTGAACCCATCCTTACCGAATGCAAGAAAGAAACACCCTACGCCAAGTCTGCACATTCTAACAAACTGAGCCCGTTTGTTGAGGAATTGGGTTGAATCATTTTCGAAATCGTATCGGACATGGCACAGAAACCAATTGCGGTATTGACATTGCGCAAGTTCGGTGACCAGAATCGAACTCACTCTAGCTTCGACTTCGGAGGAATCGATTTCGAAGTTTCATCTCACATCTCGAAAGCGTGTGAGTTCCTAACCCCTTTATATGGAGAAGTAGAACATGTTTGAAGAAATGGTTGCGACTGGATTCATTGCGGCAGATTACGTGTTGCAAAGCCCGCTGGAAGATCTCTACGACATTTTTGTCAAGTGGGTGGAAAGTGGAATCGGTTGGGAACTTATTGCGTCAGAAGCTTGAAAGGAATAACTACGATGATTCATTATCCACTTAGTCAAAATGAACAACGGGTTGTTGAATGGTTTGGTCGTGCGGTCATGTTTACGGCTGCTGCGATGACGTTTCTCTTGGGTGCAATTTCTTGGGTAGCGTAGTGGCGTCAAGGCTCGAGCCATAACGAGTTATGACTGCTATGTTGCCTCAGGTAAATCGAGCGGCGCCCAGTTGGACTTGCCAGTGTCAGAGCGAATCGGGTGATGTATTCGGAGTGCGGGGAAACCGATATTGGTTTCGCACGTATTCGACCCACAGAGCTAGGATGACTGTCGATCCAGCTGCCGCGCCGCCGATTGCCCAATCGGTGAACTCGCGGGTGCTGGAATTGAACACCAGGACGGTGCAGATCACCGTGAACGCAGCGAACGTCCCGACGGTGGCCAGTTGGCTGCGCAGTGATCGACAGGCGCCGCGCCGTGAAATGAGATTGGCCAACAGGCATCCAACGATCGCCATACCGACGATCAATGAATAGGCTTCAAACGGAAGCCAATACCTGCGATTCACCGAGTTGCTGCTGATAATTCCCTCGATGGAATTGGCCATCATGTATCCACCGGGCACATTGTGGACGATCCCGGTAGGATACTTCACCGAATGAAGGTCGCGCTTCTGCCAAAGCCATCGCCCCGGGGAACGCACGTCGATAAAAATTACAATCTTGCCACTGACCCAGTTCCGCAGTTGTTCGTTCGAGGCATTGAGCAGGTCCTGATAGGGAATGGTTCGTGCTTGTTGTTTTTCCAAGGGGATCAGGTCAAAGACCTTGGTGGCTGCCCGGTCGCCGACTGCAGTTTTCAAACGCTTATCATCCACAGGCGGTAGGGTCATGACTTGGATTTGATCGATGTCTCTGATGTAGTCTTCGGTTCCCCGCGCTCGATGTTGAATGGTCAGCGTATCCGTGCGAGGCATCCACGAATAATCGCTTTGGAGATTCGGATAGCAAAGTCCGCCCAACGTTGCCAACGCGAGCGACGGGATCGTACGATCTCCTCTTTGCAGGGCAACGATAAATTCGCCGGGGCGCTTTATCGGATCGCGTGTGTATACGTGTCCGTGATGAATCACTTCGCTTAGAGGTTCGTAAATCGTCGGCGCGATTCTTGGCTTCCCGTCCGGAAGGTATTCCTTCACACCAATAGCAACCGGCACGCGGGCATCATCCAGGCGCCTGACGCCATTGACGAATTCGGCGTCGCCGGGTTGCTCAGTCTTGAAATAGAAATCCCAAACCACTGCCCGCGGTTCGTTGTACGCCAGCCGCGACATCAAATGCCCATGTACTGGACGCCACGATCTTATATCGGTACCGACATTCGCGATTCCATTGGTGCGTGCGAATTCGATGACCGGGACAGTCGTTTCGTCGCCAATTCCAATGATTGCAAAGTCGACTGGACCGTGCGTTATGTTCTTCTTGATTAGCTGCGTCTGAGCGCCGGTGCTGTGGGCATCGGTAATACTCCCAAAATCGACGCCATATTTTAGAGTGCCCACATAGATCGTCGCGATCACCAGCGCGATGATAAGCATCCAGACAGCCGTGCGCGAGCGCAGCATGAGGCCAACCGCAATACGCTGAAGGCGGTAGTGCGCTGGGAGCGGTTTCGTTTCGATCGAATCGCTTTTGTACAGGCTTGCGATATCTCTTGCCAAGTGACGGGCTGAGTCGATCCTCTGGCGTGGTTCGGCTGCCAAACATCGCGAGATCAATGTCGTCAAACCGGAAGCGTAGCGGGCGTCGTTGATACGAGGCTTCTTTGGAACCTCGTGCTGAATGCGATGAAGAAGTGAGTCACCGGCATTCTTGCCCTCGATGGGTTCAAGGCTATAAGGATAATCACCATCAGTTGCGATTTCGAAAAGCATGACGCCGAGCGCCCAAACGTCACAACCGTGGTCGATCGGCATCATGCCGCCCCAAGTTTGTTCGGGGGACATGTATTTAACCGTGCCCATGATGCGGCCGAGCTGCGTCTGCGTTTTTCGAATATGGGTCGCCCACTCTTCCGACTGAACCGCCGACAATCCAAAATCGACGAGCCTAGGTTGCCCGGTGGAATCAACGAGCAGGTGCCTCGGTGTCAAATCCCGATGAACAACACCTTGTTCATGAACGTCGGCAATGACGTCGCAAACGCGTTCAAACACCCGGAGTCGATCTTCGATTGTCAGGGAATCGTTTCGCACGTAATCGTCGAGCGGAACACCATCGACCAATTCCATCGCCAGATAGTGTGACCCGGCGAAGTGTCCGGAATCGAGATAGTGGGAAATGTTCGGGCAATCGAGGGCTTTGAGGATTTCGATTTCGCGTTCGATGAAACGGACCGTCTCCTGATCAGTGACGTGGCGCAAGACCTTAAGAGCCACCCATTCGGGGGTTGCGCCAAAACGCAGGGCTTTGTATACGACGCCGGAACTGCCATGACCGAGGCGTTTGCAGCACAGGTAATTCGCAATGATCGGATGGTCCGAGTTCGGCCAGGTTTCTCGCAAGCGGTCGAACGCGTCGGGTTGTTCAAATAGCTCGCGAGCGAGGCGCAAGATGTCTCTGTCTTTCGCAGTTCCATCAAATAGGACAGACACAAAATTCTGGACGTTGGCATCGTTCATGACTATTGTATCTGACGTCCTTTTGCATACTCGGTGTTTGCTGCAACGCGATTTGAATGTGATGGGTCGATCAGCGACTTAGAATTCACGCAGTGGCCAGTCCGTCCGAATGGCCAATCCGTCCGAAACGTTAGTCCGACCATAAGGTCCGTTCGCCCAAAAATGCGCATCCGACCCCAGAACAGCAAATCCTGGGATAGCAGTACTCGACGCCACCGAACATGTTTCGTGGCGGTGCATGTCAACGTCATCCAAAAGTGTGGAAAGAGGCGATTGATTTACGCCAGACCCAGTGTGAATCACGGTTGAGTAATGTCAAGCAAGCCATGGTGGACTGTAATAACCTCGCTCGAGTTCTTCCAGTTGCGGACCCGTTTGCTCCGCTTTCTGGAAGGGACATTTTCAAGTGTTGCCACCGCCGACCACGAAGACCTCGTTCAAGAGGCTTTGCTGATACTGATACGCAACAAAGAGCAAGTGTTACCGGACGACGACGGGCTGTACCGGTACATCCGTCGTGTCGCCAAGAACGCGGCATTGGACCTGACCAAATCTGCCGCTTACCAAAAGCAAGCCACAAAGCATACGGTCCGTTCTCGCGTTCCCGTTGGCCCGCCAGCACCGAAGCGTCGTTCTGATGAGCCTCAATTGGTGGATCCAACGCCCGCATCGCCTTCTGCCCAGGCACAATCGCAAAAAAACGAAGAAATTCTTCAAATTCGCAAAATATTCTGCGAACTCGACGATCTCAATCGTTTGGTATTGTGGAGCTATGTTGTCGACGGCCAATCGGTCAACGCCATCGCCAAGCAATTGGGGATTGGCTGGCACCGGGTGGCATACATCATCGAGCATTCGCTGAATCGACTTCGGCGACATCTCTCCTGAGTTTATCTCATTGTGTTAGTAATCAAAGGATGGTCAAGGTATGTCCACGCGCGACGAAAATCAGCCGTCATCAGATGATGGGTTGTCTCCGAATAATCGGCGGCCAAACCCGTCGGAATCAAACCAATCGGAACCAAACCAGACGGAACCAAACCAGACGGAAGATGACGCGTCATATCTGCGCAAGCTTCTCGAGACACTGAGCGTCGAGGATCCAGCCGTGTTCAATGAATTGATGATGTCGAATTCACAGTTGGCTGACGAGTATCACCGAGCGAATCCGCAGATCGATCAGATTCGAGACGCCCTGACCCACGACGTGTTGCCGGTCAGCGCATCTGCAAACGCGGAATCGCACGGCGACGCGTTGGGCGATGATCTGGCATTCGCCAAGATCGTGGCGCAGATCAAGGAAAGGCTTGCCAAAGGCGACGAGGCGTTGCGTCCAGCCGCCCACGCTGCGTTTGGACCTGCCGGAATTCTTACGGATGTGACGCGGCAGCTATCGGCGGATCAGGCCAAGCAATTGTTTGCAAAACTCGCGCCGATGCTCGTGTACACAACACTGAAACACATGGACTGTGATTGTTCCTTCGTGGAAGTCGAACGGATCGCCGGACACCTTTGCAGTGATGGTGTGCAAGAAAAATTGCGCGGCGCGGAACACACACGCGACGCGCTGGTCGATGAGTTTTCAGTTGCGATCGTTGCGCACGGTGTTGGGGGCCTTCGAGTCGAAGATTCATTGAGCCGCGAGCAAATGACTAAGTTGCTCGAAGAAAGCGGAGCGATGGCTGACTTGATGGCGATGTCCAATTGTATCTTGCTGGCGAAGACTCAGGCCGGATAGGTGGTCAGCCAAAGTTGGACTTCATTGGGCAAGATGTCACGGCGCACAAGTGAAACGCAAGGGATGGTTGGTCTCAATCTGTTAGTGACGGCGTGCGGTACGTTGGGTCTACCGTGACGGTAATTTGAGAGGATCGAATTCGTGGGAGCTTCGTTGCGAATGCATCGATTTCTGAGAGACAGCTCTGCCGCTTTTCAGCGTGCCCGACGTCGCATTAGAAAGTTGGCGGCGGTGGGGCGACGTGATGCGCACCGATCTGATCGACTCGGAGATCGTTTGCTCTCCTTCGGGAGTCAACCGGTGTTGCCTGATTCCTTGTCGCTACAGAAATCAATGAAATTGCAGGACACGCTAACGACCAGTGGATTTGTATCGACTGACAGCCCATTCACGGATGTGGCAGTTGGTATTTCCAACGGTGTTAAGCGTCTGGTGAATGTGCCTGGCAATGGAGCGTCATCCGAATCTCGATCAAAGCAATCGAAGGATCGCGATGTTCCGGCTCAAGCGAGAGACTTGGCTCAAGAGAAAGATTGGGATTCGCAGGGATTTTCCAGAAGCGCTAATACGTCGTTTCTGGATGTCGGGCAATTCGTTCACGACCTGGACAATCTGCTGATGGTCATTGCAAATCGTGCAGAACTTGCCCAAGCGGACGTTGCATCTGATCAACGTTGTTCGGATTCGATTCGGGCGATCAAAGCCGCTACGAAAAGGGCTTTACGGCTTTCCGAATTGCTTCGGCAGACAGACGCTGACGCAAGGGTCTCCAAGAGCATGGTGAATTTGGCACAGGTTATTCAATCAACTGTCGAAAGCGCCCGTGCTTGGTTGCCGACGGACGTGGGGATCGTTGAAGACCTGCCACCGAACACGCCTGTTTCTGTATTCGGAAACTTCACGCAGTTGCAGCGGGTCGTGCAGAACCTGCTTTCCAACGCCATCGATTCATTGCGCTCGGGCGGGCACGTGTTCGTCTCCCTTGAATTGACGGACAAGTGTGCCGCCCGACCTTTTTGCAGTCACAAAATTCAGGCCAGTCACAAAAATCATCCGACTGTTTCGGATGGCGAGGTCATCCTGCGCGTTGGCGACAACGGTGCAGGAATGGATGCGCCGACCTTGGCCCGCGTTTTCGAGCCAGGGTTTTCGCAAAAGATCAGCGGTCCCGGACGCGGTTTGGGAATGTCGATCGTCGCGGACATCATCAACGACCACAACGGCAAAATCGAAATTGATTCAACGGTAGGTGAGGGGACCGAAGTCTGCATCCGATTGCCATACGCCAACTTGGCAAAGAGTGATACCTGCCATGGTTAAATGCGCCGCTCGCATTCTGCTGGTCGACGATCACGAGTTGGTTCGTTCGACATTTGAAGATGCGTTGAATCGGATTACCGAATTCAATGTCGTTGCGGCGGTTGCCGACCGCAATGATGCCCTGAAACTTACCGCGAGTGTCGATTGCGATTTGGCATTGATTGACATCAATCTCAATGGAGATTTGGGCACCCATCTGGCGCTCGATATCCGGCGTACCCGCCCGGAAATCAAAACCGTTTTCATCAGCGCGACGATCTACGACCGCTACGTAGATCAGGCGATCGCGATGAATGCCGACGGGTTTGTCTCCAAACGAGATGATTTCACCAATCTGGTTGCAGGATTAAAGGAGGTTCTTCGTGGCAAACCGTTTTATTCCCACGATGTCCTCAATCGACTGGCGAAGTGTCCGAAAACCGGTCGAATTCTACGACCGTTTCAAACCCGGCGAACTGTGATTACGCCCAGGCAGATCGAGATTCTCAAGCACATTGCCAAAGGTCTCTCCAAGAAAGAAATTGCCCAAGCCCTGGATGTGGCCGTTAAGACCATCGACTGCCATTGCGATAACATGATGCGGCGACTGGACCTCCACGATCGTGTGGCTCTGACGCGGTACGCCGTACGCGAAGGATTCGTCGAGCCATAGGTTCAGCATCCACACTTGCCATTCTCGATCAACCATTCCGAAGCGCATCTTTTTCCACTGATTCGACCACCCTTGATTCTTGGCGTCAATTGGCTATACCGGCACGCGATTCGACTCACGGTGGGGAGCAGATGGCCGCACGCACGAAGCAATCCAATTCAGCGAGGCAAGCCAAGCTGGCCCGCATCACCGACGACATGGTCAAAGAGCTATCGTCGCTTTCATTCAATCCGCCCGTCGAATTTGTCTACAACCCCATGGAGTACGCCCGCGACGCGTTCAACGCCTATGCCGCGTGCTGCGATTTGGATAGCGTTGAATTCATTTTATTGGGCATGAATCCCGGCCCTTGGGGGATGGCTCAGACGGGCGTTCCTTTTGGTGAAGTCGGCGCGGTCCGCGATTGGCTCAAGATTGATGCCGCCATCGGCGCGCCGATTGATGAACACCCCAAGCGCCCTGTGCTGGGGCTCGACTGTCATCGCAGCGAAGTCAGCGGCGCTCGATTGTGGGGTTGGGCGAAGGACACGTTTAAGACGCCCAAGCGATTCTTAAAACGCTTCTTTCTTTGCAACTATTGTCCACTTATCTTCTTGGAAGATTCCGGGCGCAATCGTACGCCCGACAAGTTGCCGGTGGTCGAACGGACGCCGCTCCTAGAAATTTGTGATCGGGCGTTGCAGCGAACTGTCGAGTTGATCAGCCCCAAGATGGTGATCGGCGTGGGGGCGTTCGCACAGAAGCGGGCGGAGAATGTGTTGAAGGACAGTGCTTTTTCGGTAGGCGGTATTCTTCATCCGAGCCCTGCCAGTCCGATTGCCAATCGCGGTTGGGCTGCCCAAGCCAACAAGCAATTTGCCGAGCAGGGGATTCGATTACCGAAGTAAAAGTAACACGTCAGTCGCGTCGAACTCGGCGGTACGATCTGAAAAGGGTATGGTTATGAAAATGGCGTCGATCAACAATCGAAACGTCGCATACGAGGTGACCGGTGATGGCGATCCTGTGGTGCTTGCGCATGGATTTCCGCTGAATCGCCAGATGTGGCAGTCGCAGATCGATACGCTGGCTACGTCGCACATGGTCATCGCTCCGGATCTCTGCGGATTTGGCGAGAGCGACGAGCCATCGTCTGCGATTTCGATGCAGAACCATGCGGACGATTTAGCTGGTCTACTCGACCACCTTGCAATCGATCAACCGGTGACGATCGCTGGCTTCTCGATGGGCGGGTACGTCGCTTTCGAATTCTGGCGACGGCACAGGAAGCGCATTGGTGGGATGATGTTGATCGATACGCGTGCTGATCCGGATTCAGACGAGAAAGCAGCCGGCCGTCGAGAGGCCGCCGAACGTGTGCTGGCTGAAGGGGCTGACTTTCTCATCGACGGGATGATTCCGAATCTGGTTTCGCCTCAGACGCTCGAAAACAACGCGGCATTGGTCAAAGCGCTGAAGGAAATGATGGCCACGTCTTCGCCATCGGGGGTGGCTGCTGCTCTAAATGCGATGGCCGACCGTGCCGATTCGCGAGACTTGCTCGGTGAAATCGACGTACCGGTCGCGGTCATCGTTGGGGCGGAAGACGCAATCTCCCCTCCGGCCGATATGGAGAAAATCGCGCAGTCGCTTCAAAGCGCCGAGTTTTGCGTCATCCCCAATGCCGGCCACATGACAACAATGGAAAACCCAAACGCCGTCACATCGGCAATGCAAAAACACCTCTCGGCATGATCGGGTCAATCCCGTATCCTTGGTCGCATGACTCCACTGAATGTTCTCAACCAAAGCGACACCGCAGCAACACCCGCCACCCGCGCTCTAAGCGAGATTGCAGCCGCGATCGAAGGCGGGGTCCGGTCCGATCGACTTTCGCGGGCGCTTTATTCGACCGACGCCAGTATCTACGAAATGACACCGGATGGCGTCGTACTTCCGAAGTCGGTCGAGGATGTCAGGGCGGCGGTTAAAATTTGCAACGAACATGGGGTGCCGATCACCGCACGTGGCGCGGGGACGGGGTTGGCTGGTGGGGCGGTTAACCTTGGCATTCAACTTGATTGCTCGCGGCACCTCGATCGAATCATTGAAATTGATCCCAAGGGTCGATCGGTTCGCGTCGGGCCTGGTGTTGTGCTTGATGAACTGAACGCGGCGCTCAAACCGCATGGGCTTCAATTCGCGCCCGACGTCGCCACGTCGAGTCGCGCAAACCTAGGTGGCATGATTGCGAATAACTCTTGCGGTGCGCATTCAGTTTCGTCTGGGCGAACCTGTGATCACATCAAGTCGATCGACGTTGTTTTGTCGGACGGGTCGCTGGTGCGGTGGGGTGCAGATGCTGAGCAGACGGATAATGCGCTGGCACGCGAGTGCGAAGAAGTCTTGCGCCTAGTTGCCAGCGATGAAGCCGCCGAAATCAAAGCAAGGTTTCCCAAAGTCTTTCGCCGAAACGGTGGTTATGCGCTCGACCGACTTGAGAATGCAAACGGTCGAATCAATGCCGACACGATCATTTGCGGCAGCGAAGGGACACTTGGCGTTGTCGTCGAAGCGACGTTGAATCTGGTTGAATTGCCCAAGCACAAGGGCCTCGTTGTCGCTCACTTCGAAGACATGCTCGCGTCATTGAGCGCGACTCCCATCGTCTTGGAACATGACCCAGCCGCCGTCGAATTGATCGACCGATTGATCGTCAACGCAGCGATGCACAATCCGGGGATGTCCACCCGGCGGGCGTGGATCAAGGGCGACCCGGCTGCTGTTTTGATATGCGAATTGTACGACGATGACGAGCGCCGGTTGGAAGAACGTCTGGTGGTGCTATCGGAGGACTTGGAAAAGCGAACCGAGGGTTATGCGTTTCCCGTCATCAGTGCGGCAAATGAGCAAGCCAACGTCTGGGAAGTGCGAAAAGCCGGACTGGGTTTGCTGATGTCCGAGCCCGGTGACGATCAGTCGTATGCGTTTGTAGAAGACACGGCGGTCGAACCGGCGCGACTTCGGGATTACATCGAGCGGTTTGCGAAGATTCTCAAAGAGGAGGGGGTCGAGCAGGCTGGTTACTACGCCCATGCAAGTGTTGGGTGTTTGCACGTTCGCCCGGTGTTGAACTTGAAGAAGGATGGGGACGTCAAGCGCATGTATCGCGTCGCCGATCGCGTCAGCAGTCTCGCTCTGGAGTTTGGCGGGACGATGACCGGCGAACATGGCGACGGCATCGTGCGGTCGTGCTGGCTGGAGAAGATGTATGGCCCGCGCATCATCGCGGCGATGAAGCGCATCAAACAGACGTTCGATCCCAAGGGCATCTTGAATCCGGGCAAGATCGTAGACCCGTTGCCCATGACGGAAAATTTGCGTTACGGCGGATCGTTTGAGTCGCAGGATTTTAAGACGACGCTCGATTTTTCAGCTCACGGAGGGATGGCCGGACTAGCGGGGATGTGCAGCGGCGTCGGTCAATGTCGTCAGCGGCTTGTCGGGGCGATGTGTCCTTCGTATCAGGCCACCGGTGACGAAACCCACACGACGCGGGGGCGTGCCAACGCGCTGCGCATCGCGCTATCCAATCGCGAAATCCTTGTTGGGCTTGCCGACCCCGCCCTTGAAGAAGTCTTCGATCTTTGCCTCAGTTGCAAAGCCTGCAAAACCGAATGCCCAACCGGGACTGACATCGCCAAGTTGAAAGCGGAGTGGATGTCGGCAAAGCATCGCCGCGAGGGGGTTCCTCGTCGATCGCGTCTGGTTGCCGATTCAGTCGGCTTGGCGAAGTGGGGGAGTCGTTTCGCTCCGATTAGCAACTGGGTGATCCGCAACGGTCTGGTTCGGCGCGTGCTTGAGAAACGGTACGGTTTGGATCGTCGAATACCGCCGCCCAAATTTGTTCGCCAGACATTTCGCAAGTGGTTTGAACGTCATCGAAGCGCCAAGGACGTCGAGTCGAAAACGGTCCAGCCGAGCATCGTCCTGTTCGTCGACACGTGGACCAATCACCACACACCGCAAGTCGGTATCGCTGCAGTCAAAGTGTTGGAGTCGCTGGGATACAAGGTGTTTTGCCCGGAGACGTCATGCTGCGGGCGACCGATGATCAGCAAGGGGTTGCTCGCCGAGGCCCAATTGCTTGCGTCGCAAAATGTCGATGCGTTGGCCAACTACGCCCATCAAGGGATTCCGATCGTCGGTTTGGAACCATCGTGTGTTTCGGCGCTGACGGACGAACTTCCGCAATTCGTGCGAAACAAGGCGGCAAATCGTATTGCCGCGAATACGATGATGCTTGAGTCGTTCATCGGGAAATTGATCGAAGATGATCCTGACCGTGTTCGGTTCCGCGAGGGCGCGATTGCGGCGATTCGATATCATGGTCATTGTCACCAGAAAGCGCTTTACGGGACCGATGACGCGATGGCCGTACTAAAGGCGGTGTGCGATGATGCGTCGGAGATCAACAGCGGTTGTTGCGGGATGGCGGGGTCGTTTGGACACGAGGTCGAGCACTACGACGTCGCCAAAGATGTGGGCGAGCAGCGGTTGTTTCCGGCGATCCGCGAACGCAACAATGCTGCTATCGCCATATCGGGTTTCAGTTGCCGCTGTCAGATCGAACACCACACCGGCGTTCATCCGAAGCACGTCATAGAGTTCCTTGCCGACGCGATCATTGACGAATGAATCGGGTGTGCGCATGATCATGGCGAAATCGCGATTGTGCTTGCCTATGTCAATTTGCTGACGCGGCCAACGGCGGTTCGGACATTGAAACCTTTGTCTCTAATGGAGAATGAAGATGTTTTTGCGAAAAGTGCTGACCGTTGGACTTGTATTCGGACTGCTCGCCATGGTCGGATGTTCGAAGGTTTCGCAGGAAAATTACGACAAAATCAGTACCGGCATGACCGTCGAGGAAGTTGAAGGCATTCTCGGTAGTGGTGAAACCGAAGGTGGCGGGGGTGTTGCAATCGGCGACGTTGAATTGTCGGGCAAAGTGATGCACTGGGGTAGCGACGCCAAGGGGATCAAGGTGACCTTCGCCAATGGCAAAGTCGTTACCAAGTCCCACCAAGGCCTGTAGTCTGCCGAACCCAAGAATTTCTTGCCTGTATCTCACGTCTGTGGCGGAAGGGATCCCGAAGGGTCAGCGTGCGCTATACCTTCTTGATCGCGCGCAGCACGACAATCAGAACCACTGCCCCAACGGTGGACATAATTAGGCTTCCGAGAAGTCCGTACGCACTCAGTCCGACAACGTCGAACAGAAGTCCCCCGACGACGGCACCGATGACCCCGATGACGAGGTTTCCGACGGTGCCGAACCCGCTACCCTTCATGATTTGACCCGCCAACCACCCGGCGGCCAATCCGATCAGCAAAAACCAAATCAATGACATGTTCGTTGAACTCCTTTCGCATCGGCGCTTATTCGTGCTTATGTACACCCGTCATATACCCCTTGGTTCGTTTTGTCGCCCAAAAAATTTTATCGCTTGTTTTCGGCGCGTTGGTCAAACTTTTTGCAAGCGGGCTTGCGCCACAACGCGATGATGAAGTTCGATTGGAATTATCGCGCTGCACGGTTTGAGTCATTCGCTATAATCCCGCCCATGGCCACCGGATCCAAGAAAGTCATCTACGCCGCCGCGATCGGCAACAGTGGCATTGCTGTCACAAAATTCATCGCCGCGTCCATCACCGGTTCGGGTGCGATGTTTGCGGAGGCGATTCACTCAGTCGTGGACACTTCCAACCAATTCTTGCTGCTTTGGGGGATCAAGCAATCGAATCGGCCGGCGACCAAGGAGTTCCCCCTGGGGTATGGCAAGGAGGTTTACTTCTGGTCGTTTGTGGTCGCGATCATGGTGTTTGCGGTGGGGGCTGGCGTCTCGCTTTATGAAGGCGTGAAGCGCATCTACCATCCGCACCCCATCGAACATGCCAATGTTAGCTACATCGTTTTGATCATCGCGATGATTTTTGAAGGTGCGGCGTGGTGGTATGCGTTCGTCGCGTTTCGTAACGTGAAAGGCGATCTCGGATACATCCAAGCCGCCCGTGCCGAGAAGGACCCCACGATGTTCGTGGTTCTCTTAGAGGATTCGGCTGCACTGCTGGGTTTGATCGTTGCGTTTATAGGCATATTGCTGGGGCAACTGACGGGCATCCCGTATTTTGATGGGGCGGCTACGATTGTCATCGGTTTGATTCTGACCTTGGTGGCGTGCTTTCTGGCTTGGGAAACAAAGAGCCTGCTCATCGGAGAAGCCGCGAACCCAAGAGTCGACGAGCAGATTCGCAAGATCGTCTCCGGCGACGACCGCATCGTCGCGGTCAACGAGTTGATCACGGTGCAGATGGGACCGCAGCACATCCTCGTGAATCTCAGTCTGGACTTCGCCCAATCGCTATCCAGCGGGACCGTTGAAGAAACGATCAGTGAATTCAACCGCGAGATCAAAGCCACGATACCCATGGTCCGCAGGGTATTCATCGAGGCCGAATCATATTCTGCCCACAAGAACCAGCAGCAAGACGATCAAGATTCGCGCGCCGAATCGAAAGAAGATTGAACCTGACCACCCGAATCAGCACACCTAGACCCTGTGCCACTGCTCTGTGAGCAGTGCAATCCAATCAAACGGTAAGTTACGCTGTAGTGTTAGGCGAAAAAGAACACGGCTCACAAAGCCGTGGTACAATGGTAATTGCACCGGGACTCTGTGAGCCGTGTGTATGCTGACTCGTTTGGATTGCCGAATCTCTTACGCGGTTTGCGCGAGAAGATTATCGATGGCGTCTTTGAAATCTTTTTCGCCACGCAACCCCACGAACTTTTCAACAATCTCGCCGCCCTTGAGAAGAATGACCGTTGGGATCGCGCTCACGCCGTAGTTCGCTGGCACTTGCGTGTTGTCTTCGGTGTTGAGCTTACCGATGCGGGCCTTGTCTTTGTAATGCGTTGCCAGTGAGTCGATCGTTGGTCCAAGCGCTTTGCAAGGTGCGCACCACTCTGCCCAGAAATCGACCAACACGGGCATGTCGCTTTGCAACGCTTCTTGCTCGAAATTGCCGTCCGTGAATTCAAATGTGTCTGCGCCTGCCATGTTGATTCCTTCGCTTAAATAACGTCGACAAGATGCGTCTTTACCGAGAACATGTTCCAAGATCGCGGTTTACCGAACCGCGTTCCTTATTTCATTTCACTGCAGGGCTTTATTCTCATAAGCAGCCCCAAACTCTCAACGAAGGCGATTGTAGGATGGTCGGGCGGAAGGTCAAGAAACGCCTGATTTTGCGGGACTCCATCGTTTCACGCAGGTAACGGAGGCGGATTTGTTTCCTTGCGCGGGCGGGATTTCCACCGCCGATGTATCCACAGGTACTGTTCAGGAGCGCGCCGAATCGAAGCTTCAATTGCCCTTGTGTATTCCTGTGTGATCCACGGCAGCGGTCTGTCCTGGGTCTTCCATTCCGACGGCATGATGACGCGCTCCACGCCGACTTCATATTGAAAACGGTTTTCAGTGCGGAACGCGTATCCCACAATGATCGGGACTTCGTGCATCATCGCGAGCAATCCAATCGACTTGTACGTGGAGGCTGGCACGCCGAAGAAATTGACAAATTGACCCTTGCGCCCGGCATTTTGATCGGCGATGAACGCGAGCGAGCCACCGCGCCGAAGAATTTCTTCAGCGAACTTCGTCGCACCTTTTTTGTCGACGAGTTCGAGCCCTTTTTGTTCTCTCATCTTGACGACGTAGCGATTGAGGTAAACGTTGTCGAGCGGGCGCATGATCGCGGTGACGTCGAATCCAAACATCGCCAACAGATAACCCGCAAGCTCCCAATTTCCAAAATGACCCGTCAGAAGCAGCGCACCTTTTTCTTCCATCAAGACGCGCACGGCTTCGCCCATGTTGTTCAGGCGGACGTACCGTTTCCACGAATATTCATCAATCAAGTGGGGGACGAACGCGAAGTCGATTGCAAACATCGCCAATTGCCTGAGTGAATTTTTGGCGATTCGCTCAACTTCATCGGCGGGAACCTCATCACCCAGGGCGAGACGTACATGGCCAATCGCCCGATTGCGATGGCGGGGGATCAACTTCCACCAGATATTGGCAAAAAGACGGGCGCTGGTGAGATTCCAATTGACTGGAAAACAGCGAATAACAGCCAAGACGCACCGCGCCAATGCGTACACCATCCATGCGCGTGGGCCGTCCTTGATCTTCATCACCGTATTTTATCGAAGCGTGCGACAATCGCGAGCCATCATCCGCAAACGCGATCTACAAATCCGATTCGGATCGTCCGGTGGATGTCATGGGGCCAAACATTTCAGTGGTCGAGTTGCGTTGGAGCATGAACTTGGCGTTGATTCCGCCGGACTCGCATAAGTCGTGCAGCGTGCGGGTGATTGTCGCATAGTCCAAGGCGAGGCCGTGAATGCTGTCGTCGCTGGTTCCTTTCGGATCGTCGCCCAGCATGTCGATCAGCCGTCCAAGATCGAAGTCAGTCGGCAGCGGTGGCGATATGCGGTCGCTGAACTTGTCGCGACGGATGAGTGTGAGTTTTCGATCATCCTCTTCGGCGTTGATCGTGATCAGGTTGTTGGGATCTTGATAGAACACCGGCGGGAGGCAGTACATGCCGTTTCCGAGCAGGGCGATTCGCTGATCACCGGTCCGCCGGACGTACACGATGTTCGGTCCGGGAGAATCGACTTGATCTAGCTTAAAGTTGTCGTGACCGACCTTCGCAGTCAGGATCATTTCATCGCCACGCGGCAGGAGCGCTTCGTACGCTTCAATGCGGATACGCGGGTCCTTGTCGCTCAGCAGCCGGCGCAGCACGACGGACGTTCGATATGAATCGCTGGCGTTGCGCAGTTCATCGATCGCCGTCAGTCGGTACGAACTGTCCGGATTGAATGCAAATTCCGCCACCACATCGACAGCCAACCCATCGCCCAGACGCATTCCGGTTATTGCCGA
>BQJS01000084.1 GCA_021604825.1 Phycisphaerae bacterium
CTTCTTTGTCGGTATTCGCTTTGCGGTGGCGGGGCTACGCCTCGGACTCGACGATATTGAGAAGAAGATCCTACTGCGGCAGTGGGATTCGGTTGATGCCAAGAAACGTCACTTGTTTGAACAGCTCGCGCCGGACAAAGGCGACCCACGCATTCATTTTGCGTTGGTGTGTTGCGCGGTGGGATGTCCGAAACTACAGCGTGAAGCCTACGACCCCAAGCGTCTCGACGAACAGTTGGATCAGGCGACACGTGCGTTCTTTGAAGATGAAACACGCAGTAAGTTTGACCTGTCAAATAAGAAGTGGGCGGTGTCAGAATTGACACAATGGTACCAAGCCGACTTCCTAAATCCCGAATATTCAAATTATCAGGAGAGTGTCTTGACGTTTGCAGCGGGCAAAGTGCAAGATAGCCAGCTTGCACACTCACTGCGAACCGATCCGTGGAGCATTTCGTACCTTAAGTACGATTGGCGATTGAACATGTGGCGCAAGTAAAAGCTGGTCAAAGCCATCGGAAACCCATGCCCGCGGGTCCCAAGCAAACATTAGAAAGCCAGTACATCGCTGGAGATTGGCAGTCGATTGCAACCCATACTCGTTAATATTTCATTCGGATTGTTCCTCGTCGCAACCCTCGCCGCATCGGGTTATGGCATCCACTTAGCCATCCTGCTCGCGCTCTTCGCACGTAAGCAAAAGTCCAAACGCATCGAGCAGAAGTCAATCATCGACACGTTTGTCGACAAGGACGACCGCGCGTCTTGGCCTATCGTTACCACGCAACTGCCGGTCTACAACGAATCCGACGTCGTCACACGTCTCATCGATGCAGTCGTGGCGATGGACTATCCCAAAGACAAACACGAAATACAGGTCCTCGACGATAGCACCGACCAATGTCGCAACCTGATCGACAAAATCGTTCGCCAATACGCCAACCAGGGTTTCGACATCTGCGTCGTCCGCCGCGACGACCGCCAAGGATACAAAGCCGGCGCCCTCGCCCACGCCACACCAAAGGCGAAAGGTGAGTTCCTGGCAATCTTCGATGCCGACTTCGCACCACCGCCCGAGTTTCTCAAAAAGTGCATCGCACTATTGGCCGCCAATCCCAACGCAGCATGCATGCAGGGTCGATGGGCACACCTCAACCGCGACGAATCATGGCTGACTCGCGCTCAGGCGTTGGGCATCGACGGACACTTTGCTGTTGAGCAGGGCGCCCGCGCTTGGAATGGCTTGTTGATGAATTTCAACGGGACGGCTGGCATCTGGCGAAAAGCTGCCATCCTCGACGAGAAAGTCGGCGGATGGTCGGCTGACACGTTGACCGAAGACCTCGATCTATCCTACCGCGCTCAACTCGCTGGCTGGGAGATTGAATACTGCGTCGATGTCGCCTGCCCGGCCGAACTACCCGGAAACACGAACGCATTCAAAAGTCAGCAACGTCGCTGGGCCACCGGTTCGATTCAAGTCGCCCGCAAACTACTTCCGCGCATCTGGCGATCGCATCTGACCATCGGACAGAAACTCGAAGCGTCGCTGCACCTGACGCACTATGCCGTTGCGGTGTTCATGTTGATCCTCGCGGTGGTCGCTCGACCGATGCTGCTCATCTGGTTGGAAGGTGCTCACTTTCAGCAGTGGTTCTACATTGTGTGGGCGACCGTTTGCGTGACGGCCATCATTCCGTCCGCGGTTTACACCTACGCACGATTTGCGTTGGGCGAAGGTTGGGGTGGTGTGCGGGTGATCCCGAGCATGCTGCTGTTGGGCGTGGGTATCTGTGTGAATAATTCGATCGCGGTGATTCGCGGGCTATACCTTAAAGGTGGCGAGTTTGTCCGTACGCCAAAATCCGGCAGCGTTGAAGGTCGGCGGGCGGTCAGCAACTATCAAGTCGCCCAGCAGCAACTATGGCTAGTCGAGATCCTGCTAGGCGTGTATTCGTTGTGGACATTCAAACAATACATCAACCACAACCGATACTTCTTCAGCGTCTTCCTGTTGCTATACGGATTGGGATTCCTATGGATGGGTGTATTTTCCAGACCACAACGACCCAAGAAATCGGTTGACCCTTCAGATGAATCGGCTGCAACACCTGCGATCCAGGCAACGTCCAACTAACCATCCGCATCTGATCGCCTCTCAAAAAACATGGGCGAAACGAACGAACCAAACGGTAGCTGGCCCGCATACCCGATCCTATTCGGTTGGTTGCTCGTCGTTGTGTTCGTCGCCACCTGCGCAGCGCTAATCGACTACCGCCAACATCTCCGTATCTTTCAAGTCGCGTGGGTTATCGGCGCGATCGGTTTCAGCCTCATCGTCTATTCGCTTTGTCGCAAGAAGGCGTCGCGGCTGGGATCGTGGTCGGTTTGGATGCTGGGCTTCGTCGCGATCCGCCTTGCACTCTTGCATACCGTGCCCAGCGACGATCTGCATCGATACGTATGGGAAGGCAAGATTCAACGCTACGGACTGAATCCCTACACGACCGTACCTGACAAAGTCAACGAGCCCATCCTCATCCGGGAAGATCCCAATTGGCCGCGAATCAACCACCCGGATTACCCCGCGATCTATCCGCCGCTGTCGCAGTTGGTTTTCCGGTTGACGAGTACATTCGGGAATTCCGTCTACATCGTCAAAACGCTGATCGTTCTCATCGAGCTATTGGCCATTTCGGTCTTGGGGCAGTTGCTCTTGGCGATCGGGCGAACGCCTCAATGGGCCGCAATTTATGCGTTATGCCCTTTATCGATCACAGCGTTCGCCATCGACGGGCATCAGGACACGTTGATGCTACTGGCATTGGCGGCGGCATCATTGGCAGCCACCCGCAAACAATTCTGGAAGTGTGGCATGCTGTTGGGGGCTGCGATTTCAGCCAAGACGGTGGCGCTGGTGCTAATTCCGTGGCTATTCTTACGCCGACCGATCGCGCTACTCGCAACACTGGCTGTAATGATCGCGTGCTACTTGCCCTTCGCCGATGCGGGGTGGCATGTGTTCGACAGCTTGCTTCGATTTGGGGATTCAACCACGAGCCTGGGCGCGCTGGTCACCATGACAGAACCGGTCCTTGGCGAACGACCTTCGCGGATGCTAGCCGCACTCATCGTCGCCGCGTTCGCGATTTTCTTGGCACTGAAGCGACTTGATCTACCGCAATACGCCACCCGGGTTTTTGCAGGTCTAGTCCTGGCGCTTCCAGTGGTTCACGCGTGGTATCTAACCTGGTTCCTGTTCTTCGCATGGTCACGAATTCGGATCGCCTGGTTACTGCTCTGTGTAGCCGCCGTCGTTTATTTTGAAGCGGACGGCATCCGAGCCCGAACGGGCGAATGGATGATGCCATCGTGGGTGTTTGCAGCGTGGTATGCGCCCTTCGCCGCTGCATGGATCGTCGAACGCATCTGGATCAAACGATCGCCACCCTAGTACTCAGTTATGCGTTTGAAGATGATTGATGACGTGCCACTGCTCTGTGAGCAGTGTTGCGCTGTGGGCGATACGTTCGATTAGCACTGCTCACAAAGCAGTGGCACAGGTTTCTCGCCTCGGTCATCAAGTTGATCGTGATGCAGCACTGGGATAAAAATCACTTGGGGTCCGACAGCGGCTGATCGACTGGGAGCCCGCCGCCAATCTCCAAACCAATCCGACCGCGCCGTTCGAACCGGTCTAACAAACGGCGGAATGAGTCCACCATGTCCTGAATGCGCTGAACTGTCAGCAGTGTCGCTTCGTAGAGACGCTCGTCGTTGAGCAGCAACCCCAGCGTCCCATCACCGTCGGCGATTTTTTGCGACACGCGATGAAGGTTCGACGCCGTCTTCGCCGCATGGTCAAGCGTGGGCAGCGTGGCGTCGGCCAACTCGTTCACCCTGGTATCGATGCTCGTCAGCGTTTGCTCCGCGCTCGTCGTAATCTTGTTCATTTCGGTCTTCAACGTCGCGGTGGTCTCGCGAAGATCTGACATCGCGATCTTGGCGTCGGATGTCATCGCCAGCAGGTTGTCCATCACTTCATTCAATTTACCACGCATCTCCGTATCACCAATGACGCCGTTAAACGTCTTGAGCACATGATCGAGACGCTGAACCGCCGTATACAAGTTCGCCGCAATTTTCTGCGGGTCTTTGTCGACTTCGTCTGTGGTTCGAATTTTCAGTAGCTCGTGAATGTCCTTCGCAACGGGGGTATACGCCTCCGCGAAATCGCCAATCCCCACCACGGTGCCTTCAAAGGAGTTGGCCATCTGCTGCGGAAAGATTCGCTCCAACGAGTTGATCATCACGCCGGGAATGGCTCCACCAGGTTCGATGTAACCTGTGCCTCCGCTCGCGAAAATATCGACGCGTCCTCGCCCGATGCCCAACGTAGGACTGATGCACTCCGCGCTCGCTCCCCTCGGAATACTGAATTCTTTCTTGATCCTACCGACAAGAACGACACCCATTTCGGGTCGGGACATCTCGAGAAAATCTAGCGTGGTGACCCTGCCGACTTTGATGCCGTTCAGGTAAATCGGCGTCCCGTCGTCGATCCCGGAAATCTCCTTCACCTCGATGCGCAGCTCATATTCCGCGCCACCGAGCCAACCCGGGGCCTCGCCGAAAAGCACCATCAGGTACCCGAGCACGGCGATCCCTCCGATCATGAACAACCCTACTGCAAAATTCTTTTTCGATTCGTTCATGGTTTGCCTTTCAAACGAATGCCTTCGAGTTGCTCAAGTTCGGCCCGTCCCTCGACGAACTGCCGCACCGTCTTCACGTCGCTGTTTTCCATTTCCTGCGGCGATCCGTCAAAGATGAACTGGCCTTCGTGCAACATGACGACCCGGTCGCCGATCTTTCGGACGCTGGCCATATCGTGCGTGACGACGACGCTGGTAACATTCAGTTCCCGCTGCAGTTTGATGATCAATTCATTGATGACGTCCGATCGAATCGGATCCAATCCGGTGGTGGGTTCGTCATAAAGAATAATCTCCGGATCGAGCGCAATCGCCCGGGCAAGTCCGACACGCTTGCGCTGACCGCCGGATAACTGCGCCGGCTTTTTTTCCTGCAATCCATCGAGCCCGACCATCTTCAATTTCTCTGAAACCGTCTTGGCGATGTCGGATGTACTTCGCTTGGTGTGTTCGACAATCGGAAACGCCACGTTCTCGGCGACTGTAAGCGAGTCGAAGAGCGCCCCCATCTGAAACAAGAATCCGAAACGCTTGCGCACATCCACCATTTCGCGATCGGACATGGTGTCGATGCGCTCACCCGCACAATAGACTTCACCGGAATCCGGCTTGAGCAGAGTGACGATGTGTTTGAGGATCACGCTTTTGCCGGCTCCGGACGCTCCGATGATGACAGCCGTCTCGCCCTTACGAAATTTCACGCTGACGTCGCGCAACACTTCCAGCGACCCAAAACGCTTGCTGACTCGGCGCAATTCAACCACCGGGACACCGTTACCCCCAGCGCTTTGATTCGATTGTGTCGATGCGTCCGTCAAAGGTCCAATCCGAAAGTCACACGAACGACTTGAATCCATAAAGCATTTTGTACAAACCGGTGCTGAACGTCGCGATGAAGAAGTCCACGATCAAGATGGCCATGAACGTCGCGACGAATGATTCCGTACACGCCCGCCCCACACCCTCAGCCCCCGCCCGGCAATGAAACCCTTTGTAGCAGGCGACCATTCCGATGATCCACCCAAAGATCAGACTCTTGACGAACCCCACGCCCAGGTCCCACTTGGTCATCGCGTCCATCGTGTAGTAGCTGTAAGGTTCATACGGAATGTCTTTCAGTCCGACGGCAATCCACGAGCCCGCGAGCGAACCACAGACATCGGCGAAGAGGGTCAAAACCGGACAGAGAATCAAACATGCGAGGAATCTCGGCACGACGAGGTGCCGGATCGGGTCGGAACCCATCGCACGAAGGGCGTCGATCTGCTCCGTCACGTTCATCGTGCCCAACTCTGCCGTCAGCGCGCCGCCAACCCTGCCTGCAAGCATGACCGCCGCCAACACCGGACCCAACTCTTGAACGAGCGTCACGTTGAGCAGCACGCCCATCCGCTCGGCGAAACCAGCCGCATGAAGCTGGTCGAACGCTTGAACGGCTAACACCATCCCAACAAATGTACCGGTGATGGCAATGACCGGCAGCGAGCGGTTGCCGACTTCGTAGAGCTGCGGCATGACCAATCGCCAGTTCTTGAACCGCAGAATTCCGGAGAACATCCACGTGGTGGTCCGCAGGCAAAACATCCAGAATCGACCGAACGCCTCAAGCGAATTGTTCGTCTTCCTGCCGATCGTCGTAATGATCATGGCCAACCCTGTCTTTCGCCCAACCGCCCCCCTTGGACGGAATCACGCCTGCTGGAACAAGCGCCGAACTGTTTGATACTGGTTGTTTGTAACTGTCGCAAAAAATCGTGTCAATTGAAACCGCTGTGGGACGACGCCGCGAGATCCGATGCTTTTGGTTGTACCGACAGACCCTGGCCCGGTTTCAACGGTATTATTTGCCGATGCAAAATGACGAGAAAATGCGTCCCAGCAAATCATCCGTCGAAACACTTCCCGTGGTGAGCGCCAACGAATCCAAGGCTTCGCGCAATTCGAGGGCGACCAATTCGGCGATGTCGAGAAGGTTGTCGGAGGTTGTCGTCAACTCAATGCATCGCACCAAAGCTTCATTGGCCGTCGTGAGCGCGACGTGTTGATTCGTCGTTAAGGTAATGGCACTGTGTTCCGCGTCGGTCGCCTGCGTAACCAATTGACGGGCCATCGCAGCCCTAAGGTCACCCAACCCCTCGCTCGTAGCGGCGCTGACGAGACAAGCTGGCTGACCGCTGGATTCGCCCAACTTTCGCGCAAGATCGTCCTTGCTCGCGCTCACAAGATCAATCTTGGTTCCGACGAACATCGTCGGTCCGTTTGCCAGTTTTCGCAATCGCGCGATCGCAGCAACGTCGATGGATTCGGATACGTCCACAATGATGCACAACAGATCGACCCGTCCCGCTTCTTCCTCGGCACGCTGGCGAGCGTGAACCAACACTTGATCGGGACTGTCATCGACACCGGCAGAGTCGAGCAAGATGGCTTCAATGCCATCGAGCGTCGCCGGTGCTGACAAGATATCTCGCGTCGTTCCCGAGACCGCCGACGCAATCGCTCGATCGATGCCGGTTAGGGCATTTAGCAACGTACTCTTTCCAGCGTTGGGTAAACCCAGCAGCAACACATGGGGCACGGCTTCGATCCGCGCTTGAGACTCCGACGAATGGATCAAGTCTTGCAGGCGTGCGTGAAGGTCCGATACCTTTGACCCGAGTTCATCCGTTGAAATAAAATCGATCGGTTCTTCTGCAAAATCAATGTCAGCCACCACCAGCGAAAGCAGGTCGGCTAAGGCGTTCTGCCAGGAGGCGATGGTGTCGCGAAGATCGCCCCGCATGACCTTGCGAGCAGCCCGCAACTGGGCGTCGGTTCGAGCGTGGATCGTGGAGGCTACCGCCTCGGCGGCTGACAGGGTTAAAGCGCCGGACAAATACGCCCGAGCAGTAAACTCACCGGGGTGGGCTGACCGTGCGCCGGCGCGGATACAACGTTCGACCAGCATTTCGAGCAAAGGTGCAGCACCCATGGTGTGAAGCTCGACCGAATCCTGGCGGGTGTAGCTGTGCGGCTGCGTGAAAGTATACGCATGGGCTGGGGCGCGATGGTGTTTGTCAAAGACGACGTCCCCACGCACGCATCGAAATCCACGGCGCTGCGTCAAGGCATCGGCAGACGCACCTTCGAAGACCGCCTGTGCAATCGAGAATGCGTCGGGTCCGGAGAGGCGAACGATTCCGCGCGGCGCGATCCCGCGGGCTGTACATACCGCGACGATCGTATCATCGACATCTGCATACGTTGACGAAGCGCCATCCACGTTTCAACCGTCCGATATCTGGCAGCGGGCAAACATTGCCCTCAATCTGCTACACTGTACCGACTCCATTGACACGTGACCAATGGGGCGACGCAACCATCAGGATTTAACCGAACGTGCGAACCACCATCACCGAACAAATCCGCCGCGTGCAGAACGGCGAGCATCTAACCCGCGAAGAAACCCGCGAGACGTTCGCGTCCATGATGGCCGGCGCGCTCGAACCGCAATGGACGGCGGCATTGATCTGCGCGCTCAAGACCAAGGGCGAGCATGTCGACGAACTCGTCGGTGCGGCTGAGGCAATGCGACATGCCGCAAAGCGTGTCCGGTGCGATCGCCCTTGCATCGATACTTGCGGTACTGGCGGTGATGGCATCAGCACATTCAACGTTTCGACGACGGCGGCGATCATAGCGGCTGCCGGCGGTGCGGTAGTGGCTAAGCACGGCAATCGCACCAACACGCGGGTGAGCGGTAGCAGCGAAGTGCTCAACGAATTGGGCGTCAATCTCGAAGCCGACATCCCCGTGCTGGAACGTTGCCTTGATCGCTGCAACCTGGCGTTCATGCACGCCCCGCACTTGCACCCGGCGATGGTCCATGCCGTTCCCGTCCGCAAAGCGATCGCGGCCCGCACCATGTTCAATCTGCTCGGACCGCTGGCCAACCCGGCTGGCACTGAATTTCAAATCCTCGGCGTCAGTCGCCACGAACACCTCGAACTGATGGCCAGCGCCCTCAACAAACTCGGCGCGAAACGCGTTTGGGTGGTACACGGTGAAGACGGTCTCTGCGACCTGACGATTACTGGCAAGACGCACATCTGCGAATTGCGTGACGGCGCGGTCAAAATGCACACGGTTCAGCCGAAAGATGTCGGATTGACTGTCGCACCGCTCGAAGAGTTAATCGTTGGATCACCATCTGAAAGCGCAGCGTGCGTTCGCGCGATCCTAAACAAAGAGCACGGCCCCAAGCGCGACCACGCGGTCCTCAATGCAGCCGCAGCCCTGACCGTTTACGGTGTCACGGAGACCTTGAGCGAAGGCGTACAGTTGGCGATCCAGATGATCGATTCCGGCAAGGCGCAGGAAAAACTTGCCCAAGTCGCCAAGGAAAGCCACACGTAGGGTGCGGCTCGCCGCACCTGTTACGCAAATACCCGCATCTGTTACGCAAATACCATCGACCCCAACGAATTAACAGGTGCGGCAAGCCGCACCCTACGCGCTACATCGGAATAACCAGCCGATCACCAAACCAGATGAAACTTGGCAGTCCTCCGCCAAGCCGTTTACGATGCCCGCATGAATCTGAGCGAATGGATCAAGAGGCGCCTCTGGGCATTTTCGGTGGGCACGTTTGTCACCACGTTGGCGGTGCTGGCGTACGTTGCGGGTTGGTTTGTGCCGTTGTCGCGCTATCAACTTGATCAGGGGTTTCGCCACCTCAACCAGATCGATGCCGACCCGCGCATCGTACTGATCGACATAAACGACTACGCCCTGCGCAGCATCCACCGTTGGCCCTGGCCCCGCCGCATGCAAGCCGACCTCGTCGGGATCCTTGAAGAATGCGGCGCGGAAACAATCCTGCTCGATATCGTCTACGCAGAACCTTCGCCCGGGCGCATCTCCGACCCGCGCCTCGAACCAGACTACGACACCGATTCGCTCGACGACGAAGTTCTGGGTGAAACCTCCATCGAAAACGCAATCTTCGACGATCGGGAACTCGCTACCGCGATCCGCAATGCCGGAAACGTCTACGTTGCACTATTCTTCGAATCGTCGCCCCCGTCATTTGACCCGCAACAACTTCGAAGCGACGCCCGCAATCTCTTGGACGACAACCCCAAGATCTCGAAGCTCGAATTCAGCCGCCGATTGAACTTGCCTGACAGCACCGATTCGGAATCCAGATTTGTGCAAGCCCGAATCGACCACGTGCTGCGGAGTCAATTCGATTTGGACCAACACGAAATCGCCGAACAACTGGGCATTACCGAGCGTGAAGTCGAGATTCATCTGAGCAGAATGAAACCGATCGCAGCCCAGTACCTTGTGCAGCAATTGCTGGCTGAAAACGCAGACGCCACGCTCACCGAAGCCTACGCAGCGATCTTGCCAAACCACCCGCCGAACATTGCATCACGAGATCGCCACGACGTGTTTCGCGAATACACCCGGGCGCTTTCCAGGCGATACATTCGCAAGCATTGCTTGGACCAGGGTGCTCCATACGACGAAATTTTGCCCAACGGAATCGATCCAACGGTACCAGTTGCAGAAATTGCTGGTGCGGCGAAGCGGATTGGATTCGTCAACTTTAACAAAGACGACGACGGTATCCTTCGACATGTACCGGTGTTGACGCGGCTTGAAGGACGCGTGGTCAAACAGATCGCCTTTGCGCTGGCGGCTGACATTCTCGACATTGATCTGACGTCAATTCGAGCGGACAACGAGAACCGGCTCGTCATGACCGATCGGTCGAAGTCGAACGAATGGCGTTTGCCACTCAACGAAAACGGCGAGATGTTGATCAACTGGCACATTGATCGTGCCGCCCCCTCCTGGGAAAAAAGCTTCACCCACATCCCCGTGTCGCGGGCGATGGAAATCGCAACGTGTCGGCGAACGATCCAGAGCAACAACGCCCTCTTGCGGACACGGTTGTTCCAAGCCGTCGAGCTGATGTATGAAGGCGCACCGTCGGCATTGCTCGATCACGAAGCCCGCATCCGTCAATTGGCAATGCATGAAACGGCAATCGATCTGGCGAACGCCGAATCACGCGCGGGCCTCAAGGAACTTCGCGATCAACTGCTCAAGGATATCGAGTCCACCGAAAAGCTGGCCCTCTCCAATATCGCCCGCGCGTTTCAGGAAAGCAGCAACCTGGAACCAGAAGACGATGAAGAAAGAATCCTTTTCGAACGCATCGCCGACCTGCAAGGGCAACTGATCGAAGGCCCATTCACCAAGGAACTCCATGCAGGCAACGCTCGCCTGCAGGCGCGGGCCGATGAATTGCTCGGCGAACTGCGCAAGAAACTCGACGGCAAGTTCTGCTTCGTTGGACACACTGCGTCAGCCCAAGCGGATATGGTTAACTCGCCCGTGTTTGAAAACATGCCGGGTGTGATGGCCCACGCCAACCTCGTCAACACGCTCCTGCAAAATCGCATCCCCACCGTCGCGCCGTCGTACGTTCCGATTCTGTTGATCATCATCGTGGGCGCGATTATCACCCTGCTCACAGCCAGCAAGGGGCCATGGTTTGCGTTCGCGTCGCTGCTCTTGCTCATCGCGCCGATGCTTGGGCTATCGTGCTACTTGACTTGGAAATTCGGGTTCTTCGTTGCGACGATTGTACCGGCTGCCACGACGTTCGTTGCGTGGGCGATGATCACGTTGTATCGCCAATCGACCGAAGAACGCCAGCGGCGTTCGTTCTCTCGCGCCCTCGCCCGCAACACGTCGCCCGCCATCGCCGCGTCGATCACCAAGCACATGGACAAGCTCGATCTGTCCCCGCAGCCCGCCGACGTCACCTGTTACTTCAGCGACCTGCAAGGCTTCACGTCGATCAGCGAGCGCCTCGACGCCAACCAGACGAAAACAATCCTCAACCGATACCTCGGTGCGATGGGTGAAGTGCTCGTCGAGAACCGGGCGTTTAACAAATTCATGGGCGACGGAATCTTCGCGTTCTTCAATTCACCGCTTTGGCCCGTTGACGATCACATTATTGTCGGGTGCGAGTCGGCGCTGGAGACGGCTGAGAAACTCAACGAACTCAAAGAGACCACCGACGCCGAATACGCGGATGAGTTTCGCGACCTGTGGATGCGGGTCGGCGTACACACTGGTCCGGTGTACGTGGGATACTTCGGAAGCGAGAACCAAACCGACTATACGTGCATCGGCGACACGGTGAATCTCGCAGCCCGACTCGAAGGTGCCAACAAGGCGTTCGGCACGCAGATCATGGTTTCCGACCTTTGCAAGAATCACGCGGGCGATCGATATCACTACCGCCACCTCGCTGCACTTCAGGTCAAGGGGAAAGCGGAGGCTGTCCAGGTTTATGAATTGCTGGGGCGAAAAGGCGAAGTCGATGATAATGCGCTCGAATATGCGAGCGCGTTTGGCCAAGGCGTCGCGGCGTTTCAGAAGCGCGACTGGGCAGGGTCAAAACACCATTTTCAGCACTGCCAACAGCATCGAGCGAACGACCCAGCCATCGAACTCTACCACCATGAAATTGAGCAACTCGAACTCAATCCGCCACCTGAAGGCGAATCGTGGAACATGGCCATCACCATGACCACGAAGTAGTCGCAGATTCAAAATCCAACGTACAAGTACCAAAGCGCCGCCGCGCAGATCGCGCGCCGGTTTTGTTCAAGTTCAATTGACAATCCTCCGACATACAGTTGGTTTTCACTGTTTGGCAGTTGGTTTTCAATGTGCAGGCACACATTCGACGGAGGAAAGAAGCAACGTGGTTCAATCACAACCCCAATCATTCACGATGACGGCCCTCCCGTTGATTGAACGGCGAACCGCTCCCAATGTCGCAGCCCCATCGCCCACACCATTTCGACCAAACGAATCACCCAAAAACACAATCGCGTACTTGGCGCTGATCACCGAATTGCAGAACAAGATGACGAAGCTGTTGTGTGAACGCGACGCACTCCTCGGTACCGTTCAGACGTTGGAGCACGGCGTCAAGGAAGCCGCCCGCATTCAGCAGGATTCAATGTCGCTGCTTCCCACGCTCGATGACACGATACTCGACCTTCTCTATCAACCACTCGATGGCGTCAGTGGTGATGCTTTTGATGTTCAAGACTTGGGCGATGGCAAGGTCGGCATCGGTTTGATCGACGCGTCCGACCATGGTGTGCCAGCCGCCATCTTGACATCGAGTTTGCTGACGGCGCTACGCATCGGACAAAAAGAGTTGGCCGACGACACGACGAAAGATTCAAGCGATGTTTTATGCGCCATCCAGACGCAATTGGCGGGCATGGATTTGTCGCAGTGCGAGTTCGCGGCTGGTCTGCACGCCGTTTACGACGCCAACACGCGAACGCTGAGTTTTGCAAGGGCGGGCGTGCCCTACCCAATTCGCATCTCAGCGGATGGCACCGTCACCGCGCTTGTGTCAGATGGGCCCATCATGGGAGCGATTGAAAACGCTTGCTTCGAGACAAAGAGCGTGGATCTCAATCCGGGCGACACCGTCTTGTTCGCGACGGACGGCTTGGAAGCACTGCTCGCTACCGATGGCGTGGACTCGGATTCTCCCGAACATGCCCTATCGACTTGGTTCAAGAACAACAGCGATACACCCATCGCGACCCTAATGAGCACCCTTCGCAAGCGCCTTCGCGAAACTTCGCGCAACGCATGGCACGCCGACGACGTCACCGCAATTTCACTTCACGTTCCGGGTTGACAATACAAATTTTTGTGCGATCATCCCGCGCATCTGGGCTGTCGTTGTTATTGTTCATTACTAAACTGCAAGGGGAAACGATGAATCACAACGGTAATGGTGCGCGCACACTGATTGCATTAATCGTCGGATGCACTCTTCTGTCGGAAACGGTTCCTGCTTTTGCGAATTCAAACTATGTGTTGGATGACGGTAGCGGCGCATTCAATATCGGCCCCAGCCAATTCGATGCCCAGCTTCTTTGGGGCAACTACTTTGACGCGGTGCCCGGCGCGGAAACCATCACCGAGATTTCCGTATCCCTTTCCACCAGCGTTCCGGTCGGCGAACCCATCTCGATACTTTTATTCGACGACCCGACCGACGACCTCGACCCTTCGGACGCCAACCTCCTCGCCCGAACCGACAGCATCACAACGACTCCCGAGTTCAACGAATTCTTCACGTTCGACATTGACGATACAGCGGTATCCGGCGGATTTTTCGTAGCCGTGATGATGGATGTGTTGCAAGGGCAGAATGTCGCCCACATGGACGACAGCACGAACTCGGGCCGTTCGTGGCTGTTCTTCGACGGAATAATCAACCTCGATAATCTGGGCGGATCGCCGCTCTTCTACAATATGGCCAGCACACCTTTTAACGGCACCTGGATGATCCGAGCGACGGGCGTTCCTGAGCCTTCCAGCCTGGCGATTATGCTCCTCGGACTGCATATTCTCCGTCGCCGCCGATCCAGCTAATACTGGTGTTGCATTGAACGGCTGAAACCCGTAATAATCGCAGCATGACGACTGGCACCCACCCCAATCGGGAAGTCATCACCGGCCACGCGGAGGACGATGTCAACCGCGGCGCCCAGCTTTCGTAAACAAACCTCGGTTCAGAACCGCAGTCGATCAAACAAAGTCGGCGCTTCAAGTCAGCCGACATATTGGTATAGAAATTTCAAAACTCGGGTGGGTTCAATCCGATCCTTCACGACATATGCAAGGATAGAGACCATGACACAAGTACAGAATTCAAGCGCAGTATCCGGTGGATCGAATCTTGGTAGCAACGACCACATGTCGCTGGTATCGCAGTTCAGCGCGAACAATTATGAACCGCTTCCCGTTGTCATCGCGCGCGGCGAGGGTTCTTGGGTTTGGGATGTTGAAGGCAACAAGTACCTCGATTGCCTGAGTGCATATTCCGCGCTGAACTTCGGCCACTCGCATTCGGGCATTCTTGACGCATTCATCGAACAAGCCCGCAAGCTGACGCTAACGTCCCGCGCATTTCAGAACGATCAGTTCGGACCGTTCTGCGAAGAGATCACGAAATTCTCCGGCATGGACATGGTGCTTCCGATGAACACCGGCGCCGAAGCCGTCGAGACCGCGATCAAGACCGCCCGCAAGTGGGGCTACAAAGTCAAGGGAGTCGAGCAGGACAAAGCGCAGATCATCTGCTGCACCGGAAACTTCCACGGTCGCACGACGACCGTCATCAGCTTTAGCGACGATCCGCAGACCAAAGATGGGTTTGGACCATTCACCCCGGGATTCCCGCTTGTTGAATATGGTTCGATCGATGCGCTGCAAGCGGCGATCACGCCGAACACCGTCGGATTCCTGTTTGAACCGATTCAAGGCGAAGGCGGCGTGGTCGTACCACCGGACGGATTCCTCAAGCAGGTCCGCGAAATCTGCACGAAGAACAACATCCTGATGATCGACGACGAAGTGCAAACCGGCCTCGCTCGTACAGGTCGACGCTTTGCGATCGATCATGAAGACGTCAAGCCCGACATCATCATCCTGGGCAAAGCCCTCGGTGGTGGCGTGATGCCAGTTTCGGCGATCGTGGGGTCGAAGGAAGTTCTGGGCGTGTTCAACCCCGGCGATCATGGCAGCACGTTTGGCGGAAACCCGCTGGCATGTGCCGTTGCCCGCAAAGCGCTGCAAACCCTGACGAGCGAAGACCTTGCCGGACAAGCAGACGCCAAAGGTCAGAGATTTCGCGAAAAACTTCGAGCCGCGAATTGTTCGAAGATCAAAGAAGTGCGCGGTAAGGGACTGCTCATCGGTATCGAAATGACGCCAGAGGCAGGTGCCGCGAAACCTTGGTGCAAAAAACTGATGGCTGACGGCATGCTTTGCAAAGACACCGTTGAGAACGTCATGCGCATCGCCCCGCCACTGAACATCAGCGAAGCCGACCTGGATTGGGCGCTCGAGCGCGTGATCAACGTGCTGCGGTAATTGGGACAGATTCGCACTACGTAGGGTGGGCCGTGCCCACCATGTCGTTGTGATCCAAACTGCGGTGGGCACGGCCCACCCTACGCAAAGCATTACCGCGCACGCAATGCGCGATCATATACGGAGCATATCCAATGGCCGTCAGCCTAAAAGGTCGCAGTCTCGTATCGCTCAAGGACTTCACCGGAGAAGAAATTCTCGAAATCCTTCGCACCGCCGACACGCTTAAGCTTGAGCGGTTTCGCGGACAGTCGCACCCACTGCTCGCGGGCAAAACGCTGGCGATGATCTTTCAGAAGCCATCGCTGCGCACCCGTGTGTCGTTTGAATCGGGCATGACCCAACTCGGCGGACACGCCATCTATCTGTCCCCGACGGACATCTCCATCGGAAAACGCGAACCCACCGAAGACATCGCCAAAGTGCTATCACGCTATTGCGACATCATCATGGCCCGCACCTTCGGACACGACATCGTCGTCGATCTGGCTACCTACGCGACGGTCCCGGTGATCAACGGCTTGTCCGACGAGGAGCACCCCTGCCAAGTACTCGCCGACCTGCAGACCATCGGCGAAAAGTTGGGGCGACTCGAAGGTCTCAAGCTCGCGTACGTGGGTGATGGCAACAACATGACCCATTCGCTGATGTTCGGATGCGCCCAAGTCGGGATGCATATGACCGCTGTCACCCCGCCGAACTACGAACCCGATGCCAAGATTTGCGCCGAGGCGGCGGCAATGGGTAAGAAAAACGATTGCACGATCGAAGCCGTAACCGAACTATCAGGCGTCAAGAACGCAGACGTGGTCTACACCGACGCGTGGGCCAGCATGGGTCAGGAGGCAGAAGCCGCCGAGCGACGCGAACTCTTCGCCGCGTATCAAGTCAACGCAAAGCTAATGGCGTCGGCCAACCCGTCGGCGATCATCATGCACTGCCTGCCCGCGCACTACGGCGAAGAGATCGATTTCGAAACCTCGCGCACGCCAAATTGCGTCATCTTCGATCAAGCCGAGAATCGCCTGCACGCGCAGAAGGCACTGATGGTGTTGTTGGCGGGTTGATCGTGTCGGAGTACGGCGACTGCGGACTCATGGTGGCTGGATTCTTGATGGCTTTCGACCTTTTGCGTCATTCCCGCGTACGCGGGAATCCAGAAGCTCAAGAGAAATCTCCACTATTCTTTCAATGATAGGTGGTCGCGACGGATCATACACGGAAGGCATTGCTTCTTTGGCAGGTGTGACGCATACGTCTGGATTCCCGCTTGCACGGGAATGACGGCGGGGCGTGCAACCATACAGCAGTCGCCGTGCCAACCGCCGTTCGCGCTTCGACGACGTGGTGGGCACAGCCCACCCTACGCCACTCTTGCGCCCTTCTTGTTTCCGACGGCACTTAGATCGGCAAAGTTTCTCGCGGCTTCAACAAGGCTGAGAAACATCGGGTCGGGTCGCAGCGGGCGGCTGGTCAGTTCGGCGTGGGCTTGCGTGGCGACGAAGTAGGGATGATCGTTCGCGGACAATTCGAGGATTTGCATAATCCGCTCGTCGGGCGATCGGCCACAAAAAATCATGCCTGCCGCTTCAAGCTGCTCGATGTATTGCGGCGCGACTTCGTAACGGTGGCGGAAACGCAAGCGAACCGATTCAGCATCGCCATACATGCGCGACACCCTCGAATCCTTCGCGACGTTTATGTCCTGCCCACCCAATCGCATATTGCCACCAAGCGACGCCAGCTCGCGTTGCTCGGGGAGAATATCGATCACCGGATGTGGTGAATTCGCATCGATTTCGGTGGTGCCCGCCCCCTGCAATCCACAAACGTTGCGAGCAAATTCAATCACAGCAATCTGAAATCCATAGCAAAGTCCAAGATACGGCAAACCATGTTCGCGGGCATACTTGACGCAGGCGATTTTGCCATCAACGCCGCGAACGCCAAACCCACCGGGAATGATCACGCCATCGACACCGCTCAATCTCTCGGCGATGTTTTGATCGGTCAGCTCCGTGCTGTCGATCCAGACGATGTTGACCTTGATGCCGTGGTGCGTGCCGGCATGCTCCAAGGCTTGGATGATGCTGGCGTAGCTGTCTCGCAATGAAGTGTACTTTCCGGTGATGCCGATGGTGACCGGCGACGATGCGGCACGGTACTTGGTCAAATACTCCGACCACCGCGCCCTCGACTCGGCTTCAACCTTCGGATTGGTCTTGGCTTTCAGGTCGAGCGTTTCGAGAACCGTTTCGTCAATGCCGTCTTTGCGGAGTGCCTCGGGAATCATGTAAACCGTTTCGACATCGTGCATGCTGAAAACGCGATCGATCGGTACGTTGCTGTACATGGCCAGCTTTTCGAGCACTTTTCGCGTGACTGGCTTGGTCGCGCGGCAGGCGATAATATGCGGCATGATACCGACGGCCATCAACTGCTTCATGTTCAGCTGTGCCGGTTTCGACTTCTGCTCGCCAAGCGACGGCGGTTCCACGACATACGTCAGCGCGACGAAGCAACAGCTATTGGGCCCTTCTTCAAACGCCAGTTCGCGGACGGCTTCCAAGTAATACGCATTCTCAACGTCGCCAGCCGTCCCGCCGATTTCAACAAAAACCACGTCCGTCCCGGTCTCGACAGCCAACTGCCTCAGGTGATATTTCACCTCACCGGTGACGTGCGGAATCATCTGCACATCTCGGCCCAGGTACTCACCCTTGCGTTCTTTTTCAAGCACCCGCGAAAAAATCTGCCCCGACGTTGTGAAGTTCAAGCGCGTCAAGTTCTGGTTGAGCATCCGCTCATAGGTACCCAGGTCCATGTCGCACTCCATCCCATCGTCGAGGACGAAGACCTCGCCGTGGCGATAGGGATTGAGCGTTCCACTGTCGCGGTTCAGATAACCTTCCAACTTAATCGGCGCAACGGAAAGCCCCTTGTCCTGCAAGATGCGTGCAAGCGAACTCGAAAAAATCCCTTTGCCCAGACCGCTCATCACCGTACCGACAACGATGACGAATTTGGTCTGACCCGGCTTGTATCCGGGCGGAAGCGACGTGAAGAACTCAGTGTCCTCCGTCGATTCTCCGATGGATGAAAACATGTCGTCTTGATTCATAGGATCCACCCACCGCACAAAATTCTGGCACGCGTTCAAAAGGATCGAACCGATCGATCCCGAGAATGTCAGTTACCCTGTTGGCCCGAAGCCCCATCCATCTCGCCAAACCGTGCGACGAATGCCGCATAGTCTTCGGGCGTATCAATTCCAATCGCCGCTCGATCCACCAGTCGCACCGCAATCCGGTAGCCATGTTCGATCCAGCGCAATTGCTCTAACTTCTCGGTCCGCTCCAACGGCGTCGGCGGAAGTGTTTGGATTTCCTTCAAGAACGCTGACCGATAGGCATACACGCCGAGGTGCAGCAGATAGGGCGCGGGCTGATGGGCAGCACCGGTGGTTTCAAATCCGCGCGGGTGCGGGATCAACGCTCGACTGAAGTAGATCGCCCGTCCAAATCCATCGATCACCACCTTCACCGCGTTCGGATCGCGCGGGTCAGCCCCATCCATCACAGCGAACGGACACGCCAGC
>BQJS01000085.1 GCA_021604825.1 Phycisphaerae bacterium
CTGCTCGGTATAGTGATGCAGGGACCGATGCCGCGAACAATCTCAAAATGGTGGCGGCGCTGAAGGGAATCCCCCAAGCCAGTCGCACGGCGCGGTTCGTGTGCGCTTTGGCGTTGGTTCAAAACGGCGATGTACTGCTCACTTCAGTGGGCACGATCGAGGGCCAGATCGTCGATGATCCGAAAGGATCCAACGGTTTCGGATACGATCCTCATTTCTACGTTCCGCACCTGGGCATGACCACGGCTGAGTTGCCACCGGAACAGAAGAACGCGATCAGTCATCGTGGCCAAGCGCTGGCGACGATTAAGCGCGAGCTCGTCCGACTCTGGCCCACCTGATCCGCTCCGCTTGCCCGATTCATTCGGTTGCAAATATGCCCCGCGTCGAGAGGGCACCCGTCTTGTACAGCGTTGAACCACGCCTATAATCGAACCGCTATCAACGAAATCCCTTGCCCCAGGAGCATGATGAATGAGCGAAACGATGGTCCCCCGGCAGATGTTTTTTACCAAGGGGGTTGGAAAACACCGCAACAATCTTCAGTCGTTTGAAGCCGCCCTCCGACAGGCGGGCATTGCCCAATTCAACCTTGTCCGCGTATCGAGCATATTCCCGCCGAATTGTAAAATCGTATCTCGTGAACGCGGACTCAAGGAATTGCATCCGGGCGCGATCGTTCATTGCGTCATCGCTGAGATTCGAACCAATGAGCCGAATCGACTCGTGGCTGCTGGGATTGGATTGGCTCTTCCGGCGAAGAAAATCGACTACGGGTATATCTCCGAGCATCACGCGTACGGGATGACGCATCGCAAATGCGCCGACTACGTAGAAGACATGGCCGCATCAATGTTGGCGACTACTCACGATATCGAACTCGATCCGGAAAAGGCGTACGACGAACGTCTCGAGATTTACAAAAGCAAGAAACTCGTGATCAAGACCAGAGCCCTTTGCCAGACGGCCGAGGGCGACAAGAACGGGCTTTGGACAACCGTGGTGTCCGCGGCTGTTTTTGTCCACTAAGATCCGTTTGTGACCAATTGACCATGAATTCTGGAGAGCGCTTCGTATCGGCCTGCGATTGAAGTTGGGTTGCGAGTTTGCTTGGCGTCGGAGAAGACCATTGAACAAAGACCGATATCCATGCGGAACAGAACGACCCCAAACCGCCGGATCCCCAGAAGCCGGATCCAACGAAGCGGTCAATACCCCGCTTGACCTGAATTCATTGCCCAGCATCAACCCGCTTCAACTAAGCGGCAAGGAAAACGTCGCCGATTTGATTGACGGCGTGTATGCCAAGAGTGGGTTCAACGCCCGGCGCTTGGCCGAAGGTGCTCAGCTTTACGCCCGAATGATCGATGAAGGGGCGACGGTGGCGATGACCCTCGCTGGCGCGATGACGCCGATCGGCATGAGTGGCGTCATCATTGATCTCATGAAAGCCGGGTTCATCGATTTTGTCATATCGACAGGGGCCAACCTCTACCACGATTTGCATCGGGCGTACGACATGCCCATGGTGCAGGGTGATTTTCTTGCAGATGACAACATATTAGCCGAGGAACGTGTCGCCCGAATCTATGACGTATTCATTCACGATGACGATACGCTCGAAAGCACCGACGAAGTCATTCTGCAAGCTGTTCGCGACATTGACTCCGAAAAGCCTTTCTCCAGCGCCGAACTGCACGCCCACATCGGAAGGCATGTGAATAAATCGGCCTCGCATCCCGAGCGATCGTTGATGGCATGCGCGGCGGAATTGGGGATTCCGATTTATACATCGTCGCCCGGCGATTCATCGATTGGCATGAATCTGGTCATTCCGCATCTTTTTGATCGGCCGGTGAATTTGAACCCGATTCTCGACGTGATCGAGACGGCCGCCATCGTACGCGACGCCGATAAGAACGGCGTGATCGAAATCGGCGGTGGGTCGCCGAAGAACTTCTATCTGCAAACGCAGCCGACTTTGAATCAGATCTTGCATGACGAGAGCAAGGGTGGGCATGATTACTTCCTGCAATTAACGACCGACTCACCTCACTGGGGTGGACTCAGCGGGGCGACGCCTTCGGAGGCGCGAAGTTGGGGCAAGGTTAAGGATGCGGTGTTGAACAATGTGGTCGTGTATTCGTGTGCATCGTTGACTCTACCGCTAATCGCTCAATACGCGCTGATCCGATGCAAAACGCGATCGCAGCGCCGCTTGTATGATCGCCTTGACGAAATGGTGGCTGAACTTCGATCTGTGGCTGACGCCAACGAAACCCTGCGTTCAACGTACAAAGATCACTACAACTTCGATCCGCTAAAGAAATGAAGCACAACTTCCTAGGACTCGATGACAAGCATGCCAACTATCGCGGATCAACGTTCGCGGTCTTGCCTGTGCCCTATGATGCAACGGTGAGTTACCAGGTCGGTACGCGAATCGGACCGGCTGCGATCCTCGACGCTTCGCAACAGGTTGAGCTTTTTGATGACGAGCTTGGGACGGAGCCGTATCGGGCTGGCGTTTGCACGCTCGATGCTGTGGAGGTTCGCAGCGACGGACCGGCGGCGATGCACGAGGCGATCGTCAAATCCGCGCGCAAACCGGTTCGCGAGGGCAAGTTTCTTTTTGGAATTGGCGGTGAGCATGGCGTTACCAGCGGTTTGGTGCGTGCGGTGGCTGGTCGTTACAAAAAGCTCTCCATCTTACAGATCGACGCCCACCTGGATTTGCGCGATCAGTACGAAGGGTCGTCGTATTCACACGCGTCGGTGATGAGGCGCTGTCTGGACCATGTGGAGCGGATCGTTCCCGTTGGGATTCGCAACGTCGCCAAGGAAGAATCCACGTTCCTCAAGAAATCCGGCATCAAACCGATTTACGCACGCGACTGTCGGGAGAGTGAGGATTGGATTGATCGCGCCATCGACGGACTCGGCGACACCGTCTACGTCACCATCGATATCGATGGATTCGACCCCGCGTACGCACCGGGCACCGGTACGCCAGAACCAGGTGGGTTGGACTGGTATCAGGTGACAGCCCTGCTGCGACAGGTCGCCGAACAGCGACGGATCGTAGCCGCCGACATCGTGGAAGTGCTGCCCATCCCGGGTCAACCAGTGACGGAATTCCTCGCAGCCCGGTTGGCTTATCGACTGATGGCCTATGTGCATGCCGCGTCCAAGTCGTGATCGCAATTCGCCCGCGTTGTGACTTTTCGATTCGACACCTATAATCGCCAGCGAGTATTGCGGGCGGCAAATTCAGCGGGATTCATCGGGTCATGCAAGTCATCGTCAATGGCAAAGAACGCGAGTTGGACGACAGCATCAGCGTGTCTGCATTGCTCGATTTGTACGAACTCGAACCGATCCGGGCGGCGGTGGAGATCAACGAAGAGTTGGTTCCCCGGGCAACATTTTTAGATACGACCATACAAGCTGGCGATCGCATTGAGATCGTGACGTTTGTGGGTGGGGGTTAGATCGAAGTGGATACTTACAAGGTTGGATCGTTCAATTTTTCGTCGCGACTTTTTGTTGGGACGGGTAAGTACGCATCGTTTGAGCAGATGTCGGCTGCCTTGGATGCGTCGGAGGCGGAAGTGGTTACGGTCGCGGTTCGACGCGATTGCTTGACCGAAGCCGGTGGTGCCCGCGAAGATTCGATTCTCGATCACATCGACATGAATCGTTTCACGATTCTGCCGAATACGGCTGGCTGCTTCAACGCGAAGGACGCGATTCGGGCGGCCAGGCTCGGCCGAGAGTTGCTCGAAGGTCAGGGCAACAAGGGGTACAACTGGGTCAAGCTCGAAGTTCTGGGTGATCGCAAGACGTTGCTGCCGGATCCGATTGGCACGCTTGAAGCCACCGAGAAACTCATTGAACTCGGTTTCGAGGTGCTGGTTTATACAAACGACGATCCAATTCTCGCGAAGCGACTTAAAGATACCGGTGCGGCGAGCGTCATGCCAGCCGGCGCGCCGATCGGAACTGGACTGGGCATACTCAATCGAAACAACATCCGCCTTTGTTTGGAGTCGCTCAAAGATGGCGATCCCGATTATCCGGTGATCGTCGATGCGGGCGTGGGCACAGCGTCGGATGTGGCTGTCGCGATGGAATTGGGAGCTGATGGGGTGTTACTTAACACGGGAATCGCCAGTGCGAAAGACCCGGTGAAGATGGCCAAGGCGATGGCCCATGCGATTCAAGCGGGGCGGCTGGCGTATCAAGCAGGGCGGATCGCACGGAAGCCCTACGCAACGGCATCGTCGCCCATGGAAGGGTTGATCGAGGCCACGACCTAAGGCGTTCAACCGTTTGATCTTGCGAGTTGCCCAATCGTCACCCCCGCGAAAGCGGGAGTGCAGAATGGGTTGAAGAACGTACCGGACGTGGATTCCCGATTTCGCGGGAATGACGAGCCAGCGGAGTAGATCGGAGCCGATTCAGTGCGTCGCATTATCCGAAACCGCATACTGATTTCGGTCATTGCCCTGGGCCTTCTGAATTTCGCGGTCTATACGTTCTTCTATTGGTACTTCCAAGGCGACGCCAGCAACGGATTCATTCGCGGCGGGCAGTTCTTCCTGAAGGGGCATTTCCTACGCATGCCCGACGGTCAAGCCAGTGAAGCCGTCTCAAAGGGCGTGTGGATCTACAGCTACTTGCATTCGATCACGATTTGGCCGACGGCTGGTGCGGTGGTCATTGCGATGCTGATTCTATCTCGACCGCACATCATCGCGACGATCAATTCCGACTCATTCTTCGACGGGCGGCTACTGGTCAACGGCTGCCTGCTTTTCGTGAGCGCGGTCAGCATCATCAGCATGGCCATCTTCATGTTCAATTTTTGGCAAGCGCTGGAAGCGATACGCAACGGGCAAGATTTTGGATTATGAATTGAGGCCAATTCGAAAAGAATCGGCAGGGTCCGTTGTGCGGACCGGGCTGGTTTGAGCGTGCGCAATTGGTCCGCACAGCGGACCCTACTTAGTTATTGGGATCGTCAGAGTCGTCAAACGCCAGTTCGATGTTGTTGTATCGAAGCAGGGTTCCTTTGGACCGTTCCAATTCGATGATGCCGATGCCGTAGTCGATCATCGCTGAGAGCAAATCGCTGCGGGCAGCCGCCAATCCCTGACGCGTGTTCAATTCATTATTGAGCGTCAAGAAGTCCTGCTTCTCAGCCCGCTCGATGATCGACTCGACCTGATCTTCGCGAGCGTTTGCGGCGATCAGGCTCGGTTCGATCTGATCAGACTGGGCGTTGAGGTTGCGAACGGCCACATTGGTTTCGAGAATCACCTGCTCGAAGGTCTGCTTGAGATTGGCAATCGCCTGGGCCTGCTGGAGTTTTTCGCGCTTCAGCGCCGCCCGTCGGGCTCGATTGCCGATGGGGATTTCAAAATCTATGCCGATGAAGTACTCGGTAAAATCGTGCTTGGTCAGCTGGCTAAACGAGTCGTGGCTGCTTGGGCCGAGCCCATCGACCGTGTAGCGAAACGTGACATCCAGTTGAGGCATGGCCTGATTCTTCGCAACACCGGTGCGGATGTTTGCCGAATTAATCCCCAGCTTGGCTTCGACCAGTTCCGCGCGATTCTCCAATGCCGTATTCACTTCGTCCAACCGGTCAATCGCCAGAGGCAAGTAGTTTGGCACGCTGACGGGTACGATCTCGATGTCGCCAGCCAAGTCCAATTCGGGGTCGTTGATAAGCGCGATCAACCGATCCTCAGCATTTTGAACATTGGCGGCCAACTGAATGAAGTCGGCTTTTGACGATTCCAGTCGGGCCCGCGTGTCAGCCAACTGAATCGTATAAACGTCAAACTCGCGGCGTGCGTCGAGCTTGTTGTAGATTTGCTCAAAGCTGGCGAGAAGTTTCGCCGAAACCACCAGCGCCCGTCGCGCCTGCACCAAGCGCCAATACGATTCCTCGACCTGCTTGACGGTTTCACGAATCTGACGTCGATACTGCTGCGTTGCCACCCGCCGGCCAATCTTGCTGAGGCGAATCTGCGAACGATTGGCGTCCAGCCCAAAACCGCGCAGAAGCGGTTGACGCATGTCCACAACAAAACGCGAAATCCACTGGGGGTTGAGCGTTTGAAACTGGAAGTTGTTGCTCGATCGATCGACCGAATAAAACGCCTGCAACTGCATGCCGGTGGGCAACTGCTTTCGGATGCCGGATTGCAAACTGAATTGCTCGATCTTGGAGCCTTGCAGGGCGTTGGCCGTCGGCTGATCAACCTTGTTGTTGGTCAAGCTGGTGAAGAACGATGCGTCGAATGCTGCTTCAGCTTCGACCACGCGGGTCTGTTCGATCGCAGGGTTGTAGCTGGCGACCCGGATCGAGAAGCTGTTCGCGAGCATCCGCTCGATTGTGTCTTCAAGCGTCAGGTAGAGTTTTTCTGGGCGGCTTATCGAGTCGATCCGGGCGATCAAACGCTCGAGCGGGCCAATCCGAATGGGCAGGTTCTCAGCCGCCAGTCGGGCAGCGGCATCTTTGCGGGCGTCGATCGGGTCAGGCAGATGATGGAGAACGTGTTCGACGAACTCGGCTTCGCTCATGGTTCGGTCGGAACCGGCGACATCGCGCCCGTATTGAACTTCGATCGATCGCGGGTCTTCGATGATGCTCTGACTCGTCTCGGTCCGCTGCGCCGGTACAACGGTCCCTTGTGAGTTGGTGTCGCCGGACGCGGTCACCGAAGATGTTTGGGGCCCGTCACCGACGTTAACTGGTGTCATGGGAAGCGGTTCAGAAGGGCCGACCGCCATCGCAATCAGGATGGAAGCGGCATTGAGCAAAACAGGGGCATGCATGATGGATTTACACTTTGTCTAACGCGATGTTGAAATCGTGCCTGCAGACGCAACTGCAATTTTTCCGCCGCAAGACGATGGAGACTTCGAGTGCCGCGCCGCACCACGCTCCTCCATGGCATCTCACATTTCGGGTCAGCGGCGATGTTAGCACTGCCTTGCCGGGTGCGTCAACACATTCCGATGTCTTAGATCGTCGAATGTGGTCAGATCAACTGGAATAAATGGGGTTCGCACCCAATGGCCCGATTCGGCTTGCGGCTAGTGGGGTGGCAGTAGATTTGCTAACATTGTCTCGGGCAATACGATGCAGACCGGGCTCGGTGGATGTTTCGCTCTGCCGTGTCGGCTTGTGCCGTGTCGGTTTCTGTGGAATTCTGTCGATAGGACAATCAAACCGTGCAGCAAGTTGAAGACTACTATCGATTCTGCCCGAATCAGCCGAAGCTGGTCATCTCCGACGCCGTGTGTTTTGGGCGTCGGCGGGCGAGCTACCCGTATTGTCATGGCTGCCAATTCAACGATGACGAAAAAGGCGGTCCGCAGAAGTCGGTGATGCCTCGCGGCTCGCGGATCGCAGAGGAAAGATCTGAAATGATCGAGAAGGTATTTAAAGCATACGACGTTCGGGCAACTTACCCGGACATGCTCAACGAAGATGTGGCTTGGCGGATCGGTTTTGCGTCGGCGTCGTTTTTGAATACGGCGATTCGCGGGATGGATCGGGCGGTTGGCGGGGCGACGACGATCGTCGTAGGCCGCGACATGCGCAAATCCAGCCCCAAACTCAGCGGAGCGCTCATCGAAGGCATTCGGGCTGCGGGATCACCGGTGGTCGATATCGGTATGATCGACACCTCGCAGATTTATTTCGCGATCAATCACCTCAAGGCCTGCGGGGGCATCCAGACGACAGCCAGCCACAACCCCGCCCACTACAACGGTTTCAAGATCTCGGGATTGAAGGGTATACCCGTGGGGGCTGACACCGGTTTGTTGGATATTTGCCGGATCGCTCAGAACACGGTGAAGCACCCGGGTTCGCAGATCGGCGATCTTTTCGAACGCGACTTGTCTGAGGATTACAAACGATTTGTTCGGGGTTTCTTGGATGCACCGCGCAAGATGCGGGTTTGCGTCGATGCCTCCAACGGGATGGCCGGCAAGTGGGTGCCGATCATTTTCGGCGACGTGCCCGGTTTGGACCTCTTCTGCATCAACATGGAACATGACGGCGAGTTCGTTCACGAACCCAATCCATTGGTCGATTCCAATCTCGAACAACTTCAAAAAGCCGTGCTGTCCAAGCGGGCGGACTTCGGTGTTTGTTTTGATGGCGATGCCGATCGCTTGATCGTGGTCGACGAAAATGCCGACATCATTCGCTGCGATTTGCTGACGGCGCTTCTGGCGCGAACGTTTCTCGAAAGAGAACCGGGGGCGACGGTGGTTTACGATTTGCGTAGCAGTCGCGTGGTGGCTGAGGAAATAAAAAATGCGGGTGGGGTTCCTCGACGTGAGCGGGTGGGCCATGCTTACATGAAAAAATCGCTGAGCGATACGAAGGGTGTCTTCGGTGGTGAGTTGTCCGGGCACTTTTATTTCAAGGACAATTACTACTGCGACTCGGGCATGCTGGCATTCGCGCATGTGATTAACATTTTGTCCAAGAGTGGCATGGCGTTGAGCGAGTTGATCGATCCGTTGCGGCGTTTCTGTGGAAGCGGCGAGCGTAATTTCCACAATGAAAACAAGGACGAAGCCATCGCTGCCCTGGCAGATCAGTACTCTGATGGACGCGTGGATTTCCTTGATGGCGTGACGGTTCAATATCCCAATTGGTGGTTTAACGTGCGGAAGTCCAACACCGAACCGCTCCTCCGTCTCAACGTCGAAGCCAGCTATGCGGCACTGCTCGAAGAAAAGCTTGAGGAGCTAGCCCCCATGTTGGGCGAGCCTGAAGAGCATTGACTGTATTGCCGCCCGTCGCAATGACCTTGCGATCGAATTAATACATGATATTTTTCTATATCGTTAGGGTCGAAAAGACATATGGCTGAAGCGGTTCATATTCAACTTTCGTGTGGTGTCGAGCTGGCTGTCTTGGAATTGCCGCATCGACGCGCTGTTTCTTCAGAAATTCGCGTGTTGACCGGCGTCGTCAACGAGCCAGCCGACAAATTGGGCCTTGCCCATCTCGTCGAGCAAACGGTTGATAAGGGGACGCAGAACCACACCGGTCGAGAACTGCAGGATGCGTTCGACAAGATCGGCACCGGGGTCCACAGTTGGTGCGGAAAGCAGGCATGCGGTTTCACGTCGCTTTGTCTTCCCGAATACTTCGCCCGCAACATGGAATTGCAAGCCGAGTTGTTGCGGACGCCGACGTTTCCGCAGGATTCTTGCGACGTGGCGATTGAGTTGGCCCGTCAGGAATTGCTGGCGTTGGAAGACGACGCCCAAGGACTGGCCGACAAACACATCGGCAAGCAGGCGATGGGCCCGCTTCTGGGACGACACACAATCGGTGAGGCAGACACCTTATCGAAAATCATCCGCGACGATTTTGTTTCATTCTGGAATTCGAATTACTCCGCTGGGAAGATGCAGGTTTCCATCGCAGGGCCGATGTCCCCGGCGCAGGTTCAGGATGTGATCGAAGCGCGGTTCGCCGAATTCGGCGATCAGACGCAGTCCAATCGCGACGTCGTCCCGGTCGAATTCAATCCCGCCACGACCCATCACCACAAGGAAACCGAACAAGAGCACATCGTCATCGCGCTGCGTGGCGTTCCCAAATCAGACGACGATTATGGCACAGCCCGGTTGTTGATGGGTGTGCTGGCTGGCGGGATGAGCGCCAGGTTGTTTACTGAAGTTCGTGAGAAGCTCGGTTTGGTTTATTGGGTGGGCGGTTGGCAGGAACATCCGAGGGGCGATGGGCTGATGTACTTCGGTGCATCCACCACGCCGGAGCGCTGCGCCAAAACCTACGAAACCATGTTGGCTGAACTCGCGAGGGTTGGGGTGGACCTGACGCAGGAAGAAGTCGATCGAGCGCGCACCGGCATCGAAGTGCGTTCGGATATTCGCGGCGATGTCACTCGGGCACTCTGCAGCGAGATGGCCGACGACCTCATGCATTTCGGGCGACCCATCCCGCGTGCCGACAAACTCGAACGATTGCGCAAGATCAGCATCGCCGATGTAAAGCGATTCTGCGAGTCCCATGTCCACAACGCCCCGCGCAGCGTGGTCACATTGGGACCGAAGGCGCTCGATTCATAGCTCTCACTAGATCGCGGAACCGAAACCAATGGCCGACCAATTCAGAATCAGCAAACTGTCAAATGGCTTGAACATAGCGATTGAGCGCATGGAAGGCGTGAAATCCGTAGCCGCTGGCTTCTTGGTGCAGACCGGTGCCCGCGACGAAACGCCCGATCTTGCCGGCGTGTCGCACTTCTTGGAGCATATGTGCTTCAAGGGAACGCCCAACCGAAGCGCCGCTCAGATCAACATTGACTTTGATCGCATCGGCGGAAATCCCAACGCCTTCACGTCGCACGATCGCACGTTCTACCACGGGTTGGCCCGCTCAGCCGACTTTCCCACGCAGCTCGAAATTCTCGCGGACATGATGAATTCCAGTCTCCCGCCCGACGAATTCGACATGGAGAAGAACGTCGTTCTCGAAGAGATTGCGATGTCCAACGATCGCATCGAACACGTGGCGTTTGACTTGATTGTCGAATCGGTTTTCAAGAACAACAACCTGGCTTGGCCGGTGCTGGGATACGACCGAACGGTTAAGGCGCTGACCCGCGACCAAATGAACAATTACTTCCGATCGCGCTACACGCCCGCCAATATGGTGCTGGTGGTGGCTGGTGCGGTCGATCCGGAAGAGGTCATCGCCGAGGCGGAGAAAGCGTGCGGTCATTGGAAAATAGGCGAGCGCCGACCCGATCGCACCAAACCGACGATGGGAACCGGGACTGTCCAGAAAACGATCGACCGATTCAACCAGCAGGTGGTCGCGATCACATTCGAGGGGCCGGGCGCTTCACATCCGTTGCATGATACGGCGGAGGCGGCGGCTTCGATTTTGGGTGGTGGCAACTCGCGATTCTATTGGAACATTGAACAGACCGGATTGGCACCGTACGCGGGGGCCTATCGTTTGGACTTTGGAGATTGCGGCCTGCTCATCCTGATGGCCCAATGCGATCCACAGAACACCGATCGGGTGATTGATGCCCTTCGCAGCGAGGCCAAAACTTTTGCAGCCGGTCCGGTGGCTGACGAAGAGATTCAGCGGGTCAAGAACAAGCGTCGCACGGGGTTGGCTGTCGAAGGTGAATCACCGCATCACCGGTTGATCCAGGTGATGGATGATGTCGATTATCGTGGGCGTCCGCGAACGGTTGACGATCGAATCGATGCGGTCAACGCGGTCGGTCGCGATTCGCTGCGTGAGTATTTTGACGCGTTTCCGGTCGATGGCGAAGGGCTGTTGGTCAGCGTTGGCCCGCTCAACTCGTCGGCGGCTTGATCCACATCCGAAAGAGCCTATCCTTCCCATTCGATATTGACGCCCATCGCCCGGCAGCCATGCGCGCGGTGATGGACCAACCAAAAAACGTACGGTACCCACGATGACATTTACGCAAATACGCCAGCAGTTTCTCAATTTCTTCGCGAGCAAAGATCACGCCGTCGTCGATTCGTCGCCGGTCGTGCCGCACGATGATCCGACGCTGCTCTTTACCAACGCGGGGATGAATCAATTCAAGGATGTGTTTCTCGGAAGCGGTTCGCGGCCGTACGCGCGGGCGGCAGACACGCAGAAGTGCATTCGGGCTGGCGGTAAGCACAACGACCTCGACGACGTCGGCAAGGATACGTACCACCATACATTCTTCGAGATGCTGGGTAACTGGTCGTTTGGCGATTACTTCAAAGAAGACGCGATCAAATGGGCCTGGGAATTGCTCACCGAAGTCTGGGGCATTGAGAAGGATCGGTTGTACGCGACGTATTTTGAAGGTGATCCAGAGCTTGGATTGGAGCCCGATCTCGAAGCGGCTGAGCTTTGGAAGAAGCTGACCGACATCGAACCAGCGAATGTCATTCCCGGCGACAAGAAGGATAATTTTTGGGAGATGGGGGCGACGGGACCGTGCGGACCTTGCAGTGAAATCCATGTCGATTTGACGCCGGATAAATCGGGTGGGTCGCGCGTCAATCAAGACGACCCGAGCGTGATTGAAATTTGGAACCTGGTGTTCATACAATTCAATCGCGTCGCCGACGGAACCCTTCATCCGCTGCCAGCCAAACATGTCGATACGGGGATGGGTTTTGAGCGCATTTGTGCGGTACTTCAAGGCAAGAAGAGCAACTACGACACCGATGTCTTCACGCCCGTGTTTGATGCCATCCAGAAACGCACCGGGGCCGCCGCTTATGGCGGGGTACTTGAAGCTGACGTCAAGGACCAATCGAACAAACGCGATGCGTTGATGCGCGATGTATCATACCGTGTCATCGCCGATCACTTGCGCTGCTTGACGTTTGCGCTGACGGATGGAGCGGTGCCCAGCAATGAAGGGCGCGGCTATGTGCTTCGCCGTATCCTCCGTCGTGCGGTGCGCTATGGGCGTCAATATTTTGACATGACCGAGCCATTCTTATGCGACCTCGTAGGACCACTGGCCGACCATATGGGCGACGCCTTTCCCGAATTGCGGACAGCCAACCAGGGTAAGAATGTCGAACACGTCGCGGAACTCATTCGTGACGAGGAAGTGTCGTTTGGTCGCACGCTCGATCGCGGTATTTTGTTGTTTAATGATGCACTTCGATCAGCGATTGATAGGGTCAGGGTACCAAGGGCCGTGCGCCACGGTGACAAGTCGTTGGATGCCAAGGCGGAACTCGACGCAGCAGTGGAAAAGTGGAACCAAAATCGCAGCACAAAAAGGGTGGGTAACCCGGTGATAAGTGGAGAGGATGCTTTCAAACTTCACGATACCTATGGCTTTCCCGTTGACTTGACCGAGTTGATGGCCGAAGAACGCGGCATGTCCGTCGATACCGATGGATACGAGCGATTGATGGATGAAGCCCGAGCGAAAGCGCAGGCATCGGGCGGTGGCGACGACGCGTTCAACATGAACATCATCGACACGCTGCCAGCCACCGACGACTCGGCCAAGTACACTGAGACGACGAGCCGGGGCCAACTGCTCGGGTACGTTTGCGACGGGCAGTTCACCGATGAGGGCGAAGTGCCCTTGGGTGAAACGGTTGCACTCGTGACGGATGCAACGTGCTTCTATGGCGAGCAGGGCGGGCAGGTTGGCGATCGGGGCGACATGGAAGCCACCGGTGAATCGCCCGGCGCGTTTGACGTGCCTGGATTCCGCGTCAATGACACCAAGCGCTTTGGCGAGACGGTTCTGCACATCGGCGAATTGGTGTCCAGCGAATTCCCGTTGGTGGTTGGCACGACGCTGAAGATGAGAGTCGATGTCGACGATCGCACCGAGATCGTGCGAAACCACACAGCCACCCACTTATTAAATTGGGCGCTGCGCGAGGTGTTGGGTTCGGGGGTCGATCAGCGCGGGTCGCTGGTGGATACGGAGAAGACGCGATTTGATTTCACGAGTCGCAAACCTGTTGCGGCAGACGAGCTTGAACGGATTGGCAAACTCGTCGAAGAAAAAATCAGCGCTGCGCTTCCGGTCCATACCAAAGAAGTCGCCGAGTCAGATGCACGAAAGATCAATACGTTGCGGGCGGTGTTCGGCGAGAAGTATCCCGAGCATGTGCGGGTGGTTTCGATTGGTGCAGACATCGATGCGATGTTGGGATCGCCCGACGATGCGCAATGGATGCAGTATTCGGTCGAGTACTGCGGCGGGACGCACATTCAAACCACGTCGGACATTGAGCACTTTGTGTTGACCGGCGAAGAAGGTGTGGCCAAAGGCATTCGCCGCGTCGTTGGCATCACCGGTGCGTTGGCCGCCCAAGCGGTTCGCGATGGCGATGCCTTGTCGAAAGAACTCGAAACGATTGCCAAGAAAATCGAATCCGATGAGTCCGTTGATCTTGCCGATATGCAGCAACGCCTGACCGATTCGGTCATTCCGATCGCCACCAAACATGCGCTGCGAGAGCAACTGACGAGACTTCAAAAGAGACTCAAGAAATCGGCGAAGGCTTCGTCCGCAGCGTCTGCAGATGCGGTTTTTTCAATCGTCGATGAACTGGTTTCAAACGCGGATACGCTGAACGACATCGCCGTGGTCGTCGGGGAAGTCCCGTCAGCCGGCGGCGATGCCCTGCGCACCGCCATCGACCGCGTGCGACAGAAAACGTCTGGCTCGGCGGTCTTGCTGGCCACCCACGAAGATGGCAAAGTCACCTTGATGGCCGGGATGAGCAAGTCAGCGATTGCGGCAGGCATCAAAGCCGGTGATCTGATTCGCGAGATTGCACCGCATGTTGGGGGTAAGGGTGGCGGACGACCCGACATGGCGCAGGGTGGCGGCGGTAATCCCGATGGCATTGCTCAAGCGATCACAGCCGCCAACGATTGGCTGCGCACCAAACTCAACGCCTAGCCACCATCACGTCGTGGAATTGAACGTGCGTGCGCAGGGAATCCAGCCCCATTTGCGAGACGTACAACTTCCGATAAACGCCTCATTTTCAACCCTATTCAACCCAGATTCGCGCAAAACGCTCGCTTGGATGTGAAGCGTTGGTTGGTAAATGGACGATATCACCCGTGCAGGATTTCGGAATTCGTTCCCAATCGAGATGCCCATGGCAAACGCCGCAGACAACCGATCCGGTCCCAGTTCAGCCGCGCATCGCGCGCGCACCAAAGTATTGGTGGTGGGTCCTGTGACGGCGGTCGGCGGCATCGGGCAAGTCGCCCGCATGTCCGTCAATGCGATGGACGCGCGGCGCTTCGACATCGCCACCTGCGACACCACCAAAGACACGCCTGAAGAACGCAGTCTCGCTTCGGCGCTGTGGTCGCACGCGAGGCGGCTTATCAATTTGATTCGAGGTATCCGCACGCATCAACCCGAAGTGGTTCACCTGCATACGTGCAGTTACCTGACGTTCTTTCGCACTCTGATTGACGTGGCGATTTGTCGTTGCATGGGGCGCACGTATGTCCTGCATATTCATGGTGGATTGTTTGACGAATTCTTAGCGTCGCTGCGTGGTTGGAAAAAAGCGTGGGTGTCGAGTTCGCTACGCCATGCCGGGCGGGTCATCGTTCTCGGTGAGCGCTGGCGCACCAATTTGATGCGGCGAGTGGCTGGCATGGATATCGCGGTGTTGCCCAATGCGATCGAGCTTAAAGATGATTTGCGTGAAACCGTCGCGCCGGAAATGTTGCGCGGGGTGACTTTTGTTGGTGACCTGTCCGAACCGAAACGTCCGGAAGATTTGATTGTTGCGTATGCGTCGCTCCCCAGCCCGATGCGTAAGGAATTTCCATTGCACATTGTCGGTGGTGGATCGCCGCAGCGACGCAGTCATTTGCGCTCGTTGGCTCAGCGATTGAGCATCGAGGATCGGGTGGTCTTTCATGGTTCACTTCCGCACGACAAGGTGACTCAGTTGCTTCGCTCGGCCGACCTTTTTGTACTTCCCAGCCGGGCGGAGGGTCAGCCCATTGCATTGATGGAAGCGATGGCGGCTGGCACGGCGTCAATCGTGACGGGTGTGGGGGCGATACCCGAGACTGTCACCAACGATATCGAAGCCCTCATCGTCGAGCCCTGCCATCCATTGCAACTGGCCAACGGTATGCGGGACTTGCTCGCGAATCCGGTGAAACGAAGGTCGATGGGCTACGCCGCGCGGACACGGGTCGAAAACGACTTTTCAACTGAGAAATTCGTCAGGTGTCTCACCGCGATTTGGGAAGGCGAATCCCGCCGCAAAGCCAACAAAGGCCCGATTCCAATCCCCCGATTGGCCTCCACAACGTTTCGCTCAATCCTCTAGAATCCCGCCATTTCCCACCGTTTCAGGCCGATGTGGGTTCCCAAACACAAAAAAGCGACCTGATTGTCAGATTTTGGGGTCCCAATGCTATTGTTACGTGGAGAGAGAGCGACCCTTCGGGGTTCAACGGATTCCTGGCCTGCGTGGGGGTGGGCAGGGAGCGGTTCGATAGGAGGGCTTACGAGCCCTCCTGTCTTCGTTTGAGCACCGGCGCTCTTTCAACCTCGTGATGTACTCCTCCAAGAGAGAGCGCCGGTCTTAACGAATTCGCAAGGAGGCCTGTTGGCGTCATTTCATTTCAAGATCGTACTCTGACCAATTACCAGTCTCCTCGAATATCTTCCTCAAAGTATCTATTCATCGCTATCGTGTCGCGCAAGCAAAAGAGTTTGCATTTTGGCCAATCGACAAATATCAGGTCATACAATTGTCCCAGACTACAAAACAGCATTTCCAATGGTGAACACTCATTCCAGACCTCAATTGCTAGCTGAAAATACAAGCTTTCCACGATTTGTTCCGGGCTATGCTCGATGAATACGGTCACGGAAATGTCATTTCCAAGTGCGATCGTGTTCTTGCATACGTCACGATCTGTAAACGTTCCCGTCTCCACGACATCATATTGCAAGACTTGATTCTCCAGCATGTCCGTGATTGCCCTAATTGGAATCTTTAAATCAGCAAGTTGATCGCGTTGAATATGAGTTTCACTTGAATCGCTTGGCTCCAAACCTTGAGTATTAACGTGAGACGAATTACCGAACCGCTGTTCGATCTCTTGAAATATCGATTCGCAACGTCGTCGGTCCGAACTTGGCAAGATCTCTGTCTGGCACTGATCGTCTTCGTGAATAAAAATCTTTCGCATACGTGGTACTCCGCATCAACCTTGCCCAAGAGTATTGAGCTCACTCCGGCAAACATTATACGCTTCAATGGTGCTACACCGATTTTGACGCCGAATCCTCGCGTTTCCCGCCCGTATTGACAGCATTTGCATACAATTCTAGGATGCGTCGCTCCCCGCTTGGTGATGGCGTAGGCCCACCTTTCGGTGGTGACAGCCCGGGTGGCGGAATAGGCAGACGCGCATGGTTGAGGGCCATGTGCCCGCAAGGGCGTGCTGGTTCGACTCCAGTCCCGGGCAGTATGCTGGCCGATCAAGAAGCCGGTCAATTCGGTGCGTTCCTGCGGTTGAATTTGCTGGAGCCTATACTCGGTCGTCACTCCCGCGTAAGCGGGAGTCCAGAGAAGTGCGACGGGTGACGGGTAACGTGCGGTGTGGATTCCCGCTTTCGCGGGAATGACGGCGAAGTGGCCCCATCCCGCCGTTGAGCTAGCCCGGCGGTTGATCTGACCTTGTCGTTCGTCGATTCCTTCGCTTGACCCGGGAGAAGGGCATTCGTGGTTTCCATCAAAGATTCCTGCCAGCTTCTTCTTCGATTCCCAATTTCCAAACATCGTGCCAAGCGCAATTCGAGTGCCCTCATCTTGGCGATGGGCTGCTTGGGTGGCTGTGCTACTCAGAAAGTCGACCGATACCTCGGTGCTGCTCCTGAGAAAATGGTCGGTGAGTATTCCGATCTCTTCGAAAATCAGTACACCGTGATTGCCGATTTCGAAACCGCGCATCAACTCAAATTGTTTTCCATCGAAGGGCCGGGCACACCCGAAAAACTCAAACGCGATCGCAAGAGCGGCGTGCCGGTTACCGGTGTGAATGGCCTGCGGTTTGTGTTGCGTTCGTCGGCAGACACTTTGGTCGCAGACAATCGCTACGAGCCGACCATTCCGCTGGCTGGCGATTGGCGAGATTTTCGACTTCTCCAGACCAGCTTGTACTGTCCGCTTCAAGGGTTGGAATTGGAAATCGCGATTCGTTCCGGTTCGGGGGGCGAGAATGCCGAGGCGCTTTCAGTCATTCCGCTCAAGCAAGGTTGGAACCTAATACGACTTGATCTTTCCGACGCTGCACCCGTCGCCGATTTGTCGAACGTCACGAGTTTGAGTTGGCGGATTGTTGAGTTGGCTGCTCCGGTTGAGCTATTCATCGACGACATCATATTGGCCGACAACCGTACGACGTTTTCGGGGACGCCTGGAGAAGGTGACGGCGGGTTGTACGTTCAGCAGGAAGGCCGGCTCATCAACGTCGGATCGCCGGGGCGGTTTGAACTCGGTTTCGGCAATGGCCAAATCGTCCGCTGGTACGCGCTGGACCGCGACAAAGATAAGAACGTCAACTTGGTCGGTTCGGCAGGGGCGCTCGGTCCCATCCCGGTAGTCTTGACCGATCCCGATAAGGTTTTCGACAACGATATCCCCCTCGTTCCTGATGGATTTTCGTCATTGGGTGGCTTGGTTTCCGCCCGACAGCGGATTATCGAAGCCAACGATGTTGTGGTGATTGTCGAATGCACCTGGGCATTTCCGGATTCGGTTCAGGAACCGGTGGATCACCGCACGCCATTTCAGAAGTGGACCTATTCGATCTATCAAACCGGGCAAGTTTTCGTTGCTGTTGAATGCACCAGTGAACGCGGCGACTTCAAACCTGAATTCATAGGCATGGTTGTCAGTCGCAGGCTTGTCGATGATATGGTGGCGGGCAAGCACGAACCGGCTGGTCTGCATAAAGATGCATTGTTGCAACATCTGTCGTTCGCGTGGATGGAAGAACCGAAGACCAAGACGGGATTGTTCTGGGTGATATACAATAGCCGCCAATATCCGCAGCTACGCGGCATGGTCGATGAGGATTCAAACATCACGAGCGTTGCGGCGTATGGCGGACGGGTCGATTATCCGATCCACCGTGCAGCATCGATGTTCACCGTTTGGCCACCCGGCAACTGCACCAAATCGGTACGCGAGCCGCAAGCGATTTACTACTGCCAGAAAATGGACTTGGAAATTGTCGTGGGCGAATTGCTGACGGCGACGAAAGGCGATGTTGATGGAAGTGGTTTCAACGAAAGCCTTGGCGCGTACATGATCATGCCGGACGCCAATCAAGTTCACGTCAAATTGGACGGGCGACGGCAGCCCTTGGTCGATCCGGTGTTTTGCATTGAAGGCGTTGACGGACGTGAGGCGTCGGTCTACTTCGACTATGCCATCCACCAGAATGTCGCCCGACTCAGCGATGGTCGGCTGCTGATTCAAATCCCGCGCACCATCACAGGCGAATCCGTTCTGGAAGTCTATTTGAAGAATGCGTCAGTCAGTCCACAGTGACGTATTGCCCGCGTCTTGACACCCCAGTGGGTCGCTTCTATACTCCGGCGTTCTGAATCCGTTTGAGTTCTTTATTGACAATAGGTTACGTTAATTTCGAGCCGAT